>MNZT01000081.1 GCA_001873755.1 Candidatus Wirthbacteria bacterium CG2_30_54_11
CGGAATTGATACCTCCGGCTGAAGCAGTAGTGAGAGCCAGCAGAAACACCGTGGGCCAGAGTTTCAAAGGGATGAGCAGAACCTGATCATAGGGGCCGGTTTCGACCAGATGCCTGTAAAAAAGGATGGTCACGACTCCTACCAGGACGGCCAGGAATATCCAGATCTTCGCAAAAAGAGGGACAGGATCGATCACTCCGGCAAAAAGCAGACACCCAAAAAAAACAAAACTGAACTTTTCGATCAGTTTTTCCAAAGCAAATTCACCTGGTTGTACCGTTGATTCTGACATACCGCTTTGTTTACTATACAGAATTAAGCACCATGGCGCTGTGATCTCCTACGAGGAGTTTACTCGCCCTGCCTTCATGGTGTTGCTCTCCCAGTACCACATGCTGCCCGATGATACTATCCTGAAGTGGACGGGATGGCAACGATATTTCCGAATCATCCAAAATGATGCTGTTTGATATGGTGGATTGCGTGATCTTACAGCGATTGGCGATAGATACATTAGGCCCGATCGTCGCCCCTCTGATGGTACAGTTATCACCGATGATGACGGGGCCTACTATCCTGGACTCGATGATCCTGGTATTTTTCCCGACGATACACTTATCAGAAATCGAGGAGGTGCTGTCTATCGTGCTCTTTTGACTGCTGACGAGATGTTCTAAAACCAGACGGCTGGCTTCCAGAAGGTCCTTGGGCTTTCCGGTATCCTTCCACCAGCCGGTGATCTCTGAATAGGTTACTTTGTATCCCTGATCTATGAGCCATTGATTGGCAGGAGGGATATCCATCTCAGGTATCATGCGGGGAGGCTTGGGCGGAGTCGGCCGCACATATTTGATCGCCTCAAAGATGCTTTCATCATAGAACTGAATGCCGGTGATGGCGAGATCGCTGATGAAGGTTTGAGGTTTTTCTACCGCTGTTATTACCCGGTCGCCATCCACGACCGCCACCCCATAATGCTGAGGCTCGGCAACTTTGACCAGGCAGAGGTGACAGTTTGAACGATTTCTTACAAACTGCTGAGCATACAGCTCGAGTCCTCCGGCCAGGACATTGTCACCATAGTAAAAAACAAAACGTTCGTTGCCTATCAGGGGTTCTGCCAGTCTCAAGACATGCGCCAAGCCTCTGGGTTCATCCTGTTCAACATACGAGATCGATACACCGAATGCACTGCCGTCCCCCACGATCTTGGGCAATTCCTCATCTCCCTGGTTCATGCTGATGATCACATTCTGCACACCGATAGCGGCGACTTTTTCCAACGCGTGGAATAAAAGGGGCTTATTGCATATCGGGACAAGATGTTTGTTCAAGGTATGGGTCAAAGGGCGTAATCTGGTACCGCGTCCCCCGGCAGTGATGACAGCTTTCATGAGTTATTCCTCATCTGGTTCCAGTAGTCCGTATTCACCGTCTTCTCTCCTGTAGACCACACTTACCCGTCGGGTATCTATATTGAGAAATATATAAAAATCATGGTCCAGCAGTTCCATCTGTTCTATGGCGTCATTGAGGAACATGGGTTTGGTTTTGACACGTTTGCTCCTCTTCAGTTCCTTCTCACTGCCAAAGATCGACAGCTGATTCCTGGTCCTGCCGACTTTCTGCTGTTTCTTGTCCTTGAACCTGCCGGCCTGATTCTTCAGCCTTTCCAGCGCAATATCAAATGCTGTTTCTATCGTAATGCCTCGCTCTTCTGATCTCAGAAAAGTGGATGCGATCATGACCGTGAGCTGCACGGCATACATATGCTCTTTTGAACTATGCTTGAGTTTCCTGACCATGACCTCACCGGAATTGACCGATTCAAAAAGCACCTTATCCAGTTTTTGGAGCTTGTCCTCCATATAACTGCGGCACTGAGGCGGAACATCTACCTGCTTTGATTGGAAAATCCATTGCATGGTAACTCCCTTGTTAGTTTTTCCGGGTTGGTTCAATGATCTCTTTGCCCATGAACGCTTTCAAGACATCCGGAATCTCGATACTGCCATCAGCTCTCTGATAATTTTCCAGGATAACGATCAGAGCACGACTGATAGCGATAGCCGTTCCATTCAGGGTATGAACATACTCGGCGGCTCCGTTGGCCGGGCGATAACGGATATTCAATCTCCGCGCCTGATAGTCGGTACAGTTAGAGCAGCTGGTGATCTCCCCGTAGGAACCGTTGTCCCCCCGCCCTGGCATCCATCCTTCCAGGTCGTATTTTCTGTACGCCACTCCGCCCATATCACCGTCACAGATATCAACTACCCGATAAGGGATCTTCAACCCCTGGAATATTTTTTCCTCCATGGCGACCATCGACTGGTGGATGAGCTCAGATTCATCCGGCTTCGTAAAAGCAAACATTTCTACTTTATCAAAGTGGTGGACCCGATAGAGCCCCTTGGAAAACCGTCCGTAGTTGCCGGCTTCGGTCCGGTAGCACTCCGAGATGCCCGCATACCGCAAGGGTAATGCCTTTTCTTCCAGCATCTCCCCCGCCAGATACCCCGCGATGGAGATCTCGGAGGTAGCGATCATCCCCAGGTCAGTATCCGCGATGGAGTAGATCTGGGTTTCTTCTCCCCGGGGATTGTAGCCGGTCCCCTGCAGAATTTCCTTCTTGGCCAGCACCGGGGCCTTGATCGGGACATACCCGTCTTTTTCCAGAAGTCCCAGAGCATACCAGATGAGCGAGTACTCGAGTCGAACCGCATCACGCATGAGGAAATAAAATTTCGCCCCGGCGACCTGCACCGCCTTTTCAAAATCGATCAACCCTGCTCTCTCTCCCAGCTCAACATGGTCCAGAGGTTGGAAGTCAAAAACAGGGGGCGTACCCCAGCTCCTGATCTCGACATTATCGCTGTCGTCCTTCCCCACCGGTACGGCAGGATCCAGCAGATTGGGAACCTTAAGATACAGATCATTGAATTCAGATTCCAGAGGCGAAAGCTCGGCGTCAGCAGCAGAAAGTTTTGCTTTTATCTCCTGAACCTGAGCGATGCTCTCAGCTCTTTTTTCGCCCTGGAGCTTGGGGATCAAGTCGCTGAGCTGATTCCTCTGAGCTCTGAGCTCGTCCGAAGCAGAGATGAGACGTCGTCTTTCCCTGTCTACTTCGATCAAACGGTCAATATCTACATTCATGTTCCGACGTTTGACCAGAGCTTTGACCCCGGCCTGGTTCTTCCGAAGGTATGAGAGATCCAGCATGTAAGACCCTTTCCGCGAAAGAGGCAAATTAGCTAAAAACCAAGACTATTCCGAAATCTGCATCACGTAATCAAACAAGGTGTCCCAGTCCTGCCCTCCGGGGCATTGGGCATTGCCTCCAAGCGCAGGATCATTCTCGAACTTCCGCACTCCGAGTATATAAAAAGTAGAAGTGCAGTTGGTCGATCCCTGATTGTACAGTTGATACGAATATGAGTAGGTAGCTGTATTGCGTGGATCTACGATCTGCTGTTTCAGATACCCGCTCGACACGAGCGTATCTAAAAAACTACCGTCATTGCTTTCATCCCAACCGGCGCCGTCGTTATCCGCATTGGGCGGAAATACCCGTTTATCATCGAAGTACAGCTGGATCGCTTTCTGCAGTTGAGCGATATCGTTCTTCCGCCGTGCGTCGCGGCTCTTCCTCGTCGACTTGGTGAGATTGACCAGGATGACCGATGACATGAGCCCCACGATCGACATCACGACGAGGAGTTCTATCAGGCTGAATCCCCTTTCTGACTGTTGTTTTGCTCGCGCGCGTGCTGACCGGCTGTTTTCAGTTGAGGAGTTCCAGATCATTGCCTGCCTCGTAGAGTTGGTCGTTATCTCCGCCATCCTTCTTCATCAGACCATCCGGATCACTTTCCAGCCTGATATCCAGTTCATAGGTGTCAGCGGGTGGACTGGAGCTTCTGTAGCGATAAACATATCCGTTCTTGTTCACTGGATCTTTGGGCAGCGACGCTATCTTTGCCCCTATCCCCGGATCGAACGGCAGGTCTGACGAGTTCATGGAACCGATCCACATTTTCTGGCCAGACTCTGAACTGTCAATGTACGGAACCCCGAGAGAAGAGGCAGGATAATATCCCTGCTGCAGGCGGTATTGCAGAATAGCTGCCTGCAAAAGTGACTGATCGTGCAGGCGCTGTTCATCACGTGCCTTGATTCTGGCCTGAGAACTTCTGGTCAGGATGCCTATCTGATGACTGACTGCCGGTCCGAATGAAGCAACCAGCAGTATGATGAGAATCCCGGCTTCGACCAGGTGAATAACCAGTCTTTTTTTTTGCTTCGAGCTATCGGATTGGACCTGTGGTTGGGGCACTATTCCCTTTATGTCTTGAGCAGTTAATTTTTTTTGAACATATCTCTCTGATCAGCAGAGGGAGCCGGGAGTTCTGAGGAGACGGGCGTCTTTAGCGGTTTATTTTTGCGCAAAAATGCAGGTACTTCAAGCTCTTCCTCATCCACGGCCTGAAGAGGGCCATGGCTGATTTTGCTGAATTCCTTGGGGGCGGAGACCCGTTCAGCCATCTCGTCAAAACCGGCTGCGATCACCGTAATTTTGATCTTGCCCTTCATGTTCTCATCAATCACCGCTCCAAAAATGATGTTGGCATCCGGATCGGCGGCATCCGCGATGATCTGGGCTGCGTTATTGATCTCTTTCATCCCCATATCGGGCCCGCCGACGATATTGAACAGCACCCCCTTGGCCCCATGGATGCTGGTCTCCAGGAGAGGACTCGAGATCGCCGCTTTGGCCGCATCCACCGCACGATTATCATCACTGCCGTAACCGATGCCCATGAGGGCTGAACCCGCATTTTCCATGATGGTGCGGACATCGGCAAAGTCCACGTTGATGAGCCCGGGAAGTACAATCAAGTCGGAAATGCCCTGCACACCCTGGCGCAGCACGTCATCCACCAGTCTGAACGCATCGAGAAATGAGGTATTGTCATCTGCGATTTGCAGCACCCGGTCATTCGGGATCACGATGAGAGTATCCACATGCTGTTTGAGTTCCCGGATACCCTGATCCGCCAGAGTTCGACGACGGGCACCCTCAAAGGAAAATGGCTTGGTCACGACCGCCACGGTCAGGACACCTGCCTGACGGCAGATCTCGGCGAGAACAGGAGCTCCTCCGGTACCGGAACCACCTCCCATTCCGGCAGTGATGAAGACCATATCAACACCCTTGACCAGTTCGGTCAGGTCTTCTCTGCTTTCTTCACAGGCTTTGCGTCCGACTTCAGGATTGGCTCCGGAACCCAGTCCTTTGGTCACTTTAGCGCCGATCTGAAGTTTGATGGGGGCATCGGCGGTATTCAGAGCCTGGAGGTCGGTATTGACCGCGACGAAATCAATCCCCTTCACCCCGAGTCGTACCATCTGGTTGACCGCGTTATTGCCGCCGCCGCCCATGCCTATGACTTTGATCTTGGCGAAATTATTGAGTACTGCGTCCTGTTCTCTGGCCACTGATCCTCCTCACAAAAAAAAGATTGGTTTGAGACGGAGTATCATCTCCGCACTCGCTTGAGTTGTTATGGGAAAAAAGATCGTTTGACCCATCCGCGTACCTTGCCGAACGCATTTGACCAAAGCTGAATAGGCGAAACCCTGACCATTTCACGCTGACGGCGGCTCTTCATACCCCAGAGGAGCAGACCGATGGGCGTGACATAGAGTGGTGAATTGATCTCGTCGGCCAGACCGATCACATCGCGGGGTTTGCCGATACGAACCGGAAGACGAAGATTTTCTTTGGCGGAATCAACAATACCTGACAGCAGACTCCCTCCGCCGATCATGACACAGCCACCGGCCAGCAGACCTTCCTGTCCGGCTTTTTTGATCTCCTGACCGACCATATCGAACATTTCGGAAAGTCTGGCCTCGATGATCGAGTTCACATCTGACCTGAGCACCTGAGAGCCATTTTCTACGCCATAGTGGCTCAGATCGATGGTATTGTTACGGTTCACATCCTCAAAAAGCGTTCCCTCTTCAAAGGTCGGCATACTGAGCGTCGTATTTTTCTTGATCTTCTCAGCAGCTTCAAAAGGAATTCTCAAACCAATAGCGATATCGTTGGTGATGTGATTGCTGCCGACAGGAAGTACCGTGCTGTGCCATATGCTCCCCTCAACAAAGATGGCGATATCGGTCGTGCCGCCACCGATGTCCAGGAGCACAACGCCCAGCTCCCGGTCCTCGGAGGAGAGGACAGCCTCAGCTGCGGCGATAGGACTGAGAACGACTTCTTCTACCTCCACTCCGGTCTGCTGGACGCATTTCGCCAGATTCCGGACCGAGCTGGAGGCAGCATTCACGATATGGGTCTCGACTTCCAGACGTACTCCGGTCATTCCGGCAGGATTTTCCACACCCTCCTGGCCATCTACGATGAAACCACGGGGAAGGACATGGAGGATCTCCCGGTTCATGGGAAGTGAGATCGCTTGAGCGGCCTCGATCACCCGGGCAACGTCTTCATGACTGATCTCTCCATCTGCCCGGGAGACCGCGATCACGCCGCGGCTGTTGAGCGAAGAAATATGCCCTCCACCAATCGAGACATAAGCGCTCTGGATCGGATAACCGGCCATGCGCTCGGCTTCTTCCAGGGAGGCTGAGATCGAACTGATCGTCTCTTCGATGTTGACCACCACTCCGCGCCGGATCCCCTGAGAAGGTACATTGCCGACCCCGATCACACTCATTTTACCGTCTTCATGGTACGCAGCCACCAATGTGCAGATCTTGGTCGTCCCTACATCAATGCTTACGAGATAGTCTTGGGTTGGCACGTACATACTCCTTGGCGATAAGACGGCACGATTATAGCGTAAAACACATAGAATACACAATCACATCAGGCAAAAAACCTGATAGCGCTCGCTATTCAAAATACACTTTCTGGAACCTTAAATCAACTCTGTCAGTAATAACCTTGTTCTGATTTTCTGATTCCTTTAAAGTGTCCTCCAGCCGCTTGAGTTCTGACTCCAAAGTGAAGTCTGTGCTGAACAGCACCCGTATGCCACTTTCCAGGTATACGCTCATGTCATGATGTTCTCCCTGGACGAAATACAGGATCGGATCGTTGAGCTGCTGCGGCAGCATCCGCTTAATATCCAGAATGTACCTGATGAATTCCGACGAGGCGACGCTGTCTCCTTCATGCAGCAGGATCAAAGATCCGGTTGCGGGCGGTGGCGGGGCCTCTGCAGGACTCCCCTCTTGTGGAACCGCAAGATCAGGTTGAGCACCGAAGGCATATACCGGAATCAAACCCTCGGCTGAAGCAATACCCGTGACCAGACCATCCATATCCACCCCGTAAATACCGTATCCAGTATGCCAGGCGATGACCGGTTTCTTTTCCGTGATCGTGAGCTCCAGTGAATTGGGAAAATATCGTTTCGTCATGTCGATTCCGTAGATTAACGGGTATCGCTCCAGAAGGGTCTGTTTGATTGATTTTGTATTTACGGAAAAGATGTTCCCGGTTACGAGAGCTGCCACCTCATCGTGGATCAGCTCGGCAGACAGCGCCTCAGCACCCTGAACAGTGATGACATTGACCTTCAGGAAACTGGAAAACCACAGCATGATCATGCCGGCGGCGACTACAGATAGTGCCGCACTCACGAGGAGGCGGCGCCACGGTATCGGAACATTTCCTTTGGTGACTACCAGGGTTGACCTGTGCCCCGGCAGCTGACGACGGCGTTTTTTGGGCATGATTTCAGATCAAATATGTATGGATTTTCTGCCCACCCTGAGATGCTCGGCTTCGATGATGTATTTCAGTTTTTCGGCCGCGATGAAAGCAGTGTCGTTGCTGTTCACGATCAGATAGTCATACTCCGGCAGGCATTTCATCTCGTCACTGGCGATAGCGACCCGCTTTTCCTGACGCTCCGGCGTCAGGTCAGCCCGCTGATGCAGCCTTTGCCTGAGCTCCAGCTCCGAACCGGTGGTCAGGAAGACAAAAACTGCCTCAGGTATCATCTCCCGCAGTGTTTTTGCTCCCTGGGTTTCGATCTTGAGCACCACATCCTTGCCGCTTGAGACCGCGTCCATGACCTGTTTCTTGGGCGTGCCGTAGCGGTAATCAAAAAACTGGACCCATTCGAGAAATTCATCCTGTCTGATCATGCTGTCGAATTCTTTGTCACTCACGAAGTGGTAGTGTTCCCAGTCGATCTCTTCCGTGCGCTGCGGTCGTGTGGTGACGGTCACGACATAGTGCAGATTGATGTAGGTCTTTTTCAAAATCCTGACCAGAGTATCCTTACCCGCCCCCCCGGGGCCGGAAAGTACGATCAGCAGTCCCTGCGAATTGGTATAATCCTTTATGATGTCCCAGGCTTCAGCAGTTTTGGTAGGACTCATGGAAGACCTCATCTAAATAGAGTTGGATGACTTGTATATTCTCCAGATCAGAATCAAAGACCCGGTGACCAGGAAAAAATCAGCCAGGTTGAACACAGGGAAAAAAAGTATGGCTATAAAATCAAGCACCTCGCCACCCCGGGTCATCCTGTCGATGAGATTGCCCGCGATGCCCCCGATCACGATCCCGGTCACGACCGGAGTATACCAGAACCTCATGAACTCCTGGCGATACATACAGGTAGTAATGACTACCGCCACGATCACCAGAGACCCGATACCGACAAATGGAAACCCGCGCCCAAGACCGATCCCCAGAGCCATCCCTCTGTTGTACACCACCTGCAGACTGACGATGTCCCATTTACTCCATTGGAGAAGATGGATGCCCGCAGATCGGAGAACCAGATACTTAGTCCACTGATCAAGCCCGATCACCACCATCGCTGCCGACCACATCACTATCCACGAACGAAATAGTTTCACATACCCTCATGCTTGATTTGACAGGAAATGCAATATCTGGAGGCCGGAGCAAAACTCAAACGTTTTTCAGCGATCCGCTCCCCGCAGTCCACACAGATACCATATGAACCGTCTTCGATCCGACTCAAAGCCTCTATGATCTCCAGGTGAGCGTGCTTCAGATTCTCCTGGGTCATGATACCCATCTCCAGACCCACGACCCGTTCCGCTTCGTCATCCTGACCGTGCGTGGAAGGAGGAACAAATCCCTCTTCCGTCACCTTCTGTTCGTCAGTCGTTTTGGACATCAGGGCAGAGAGCGCGTCGCGGTGTTTTTCCAGCCTGGATCTGAAGCTTTCCAATGCTGTTGTCATGACAGATGACCTGAAGCAATTATTGACTTTGCCAGGACGGATTGTAGCTGATTTATCCTTTGAAAACAAGCTCAACGCCTGTTTTCCGAACGGTGAAGAAAGCCGATGGAGATGAGGTCGCGGAGTACCTGCCAGGCATTTTTCCAGGTAGCGTGAAATCTGGTTTCCGGTGAATTGATCCAGACAACCGGTACTTCTTTCAACCTGTATCCCCGCTTCTTTGCGATGTAGAGGACCTCAACATCAAAAACCATCCCGATCAGACGTTGACGGGAGAACGCATCCTGCGCCGCCTCCCGGGTGAACAGCTTGAATCCGCACTGCGTATCTCTGAGATATGGCAGATACAGGAGACGTACCAGCAGGTTGAAAGTCTTGCCAAACAGCTCCCGGAACCTCGGCTGCCTCACCAAGATCTCGCTGCCCGGCATGGCCCTGGAACCGATGACTATAGCAGCGCCCTCTGCCATGGCTTCCTTCAGCTTCGTAAGCCCGGATAGAGGAGATGACAGATCTGCATCGGTCATCAGGACCTGATCGCCCGTCGCCGCCAGCATCCCCTGCCTGACCACCGCACCTTTCCCCTGGTTGTGTCCATTGGAGAGACAGTGAAAGGCAGAAAATTGAGGAGCAAAACCCTGCACTATCTCCACCGTCCGGTCCAAAGAACCGTCATCCACCACGATCACCTCGGTCGATCCTGCATAGGCACGACAAAAAACCGCCAGCTCGGTCAGAGTCTTTCCGATGCGGTGTTCTTCGTTATAGACGGGAATAACAATCGACAGATCATACGACATAGACCACCGGAACTATCAACGCATAACCATGACCACTCCGGCACAGATGAGCATAACGCCTGCTGTGTTTACCCAGGTGACCGGTTCATGCAGCCACCAGGCAGAAAAAATGAGAATGAACACATATCCCAGACTCAGCATCGGATAGGCGACCGAGAGATTGATCTTCGTCAGGACGACCAGCCAGAGAAAAGCACCGATCAGATAAAGGGATTCTCCCAGGAGGATAAGAGGATTGGTAAAGGAGGCGACAAAAAAGCTGAACCATTTCTCGGGAACAAACCCTCCGACCTGATCGACCCCTTTTTTGATGAACAGCTGCCCGACCACGCTGAATATCAGATTGATCACCACGATCGCGTATGTCAGCACTTTATCCATACTTGCACCTCAATTCTAAATACCTCTGGGAGCTACGGTAAATATCCGGTCCACACTCAAGTCAGTGGCGCAGGTCAACAGTGAACCATCGATCGCACAAGTGCCATCCCCTGCCCCCCCGTCATAGATATTCTGCTCATCTGAGAAGGAAAAAGTAAATGCCTCCCCGCGGTAATCAGGCCGGCCGGGCAGGGTCGGAGTGCCGGCCTGCTTCTGGACCGTCAGGCGATACTCCTGTCCTTCCAGGGATACCGGCAGCCGGTAAGACAATCGGACGGTCTGCCGGGATTTGATATCTACTTTCACCACTCCGGCGAACACGGTTTTTTCCTTCGCCTGTCCGGCGTATTCTGTCGCAGTTCCCGGCTTCTGTAGGAAACCCTGTTCGGAGATCAGCTCGCTGCCGGACGGGACATACACTCTGAGATAGGAAATGTAGGCACCGCCCGGCCAGCCCCAGTTGCTCGGATTGTTGTAATTAATCTCCACCTTGGCTATCAATTCATTGTCCTCTGTACGGTCGACCGTATAGCTGACGGATCTGGTGGCAAAAAAATTGACCTTGTTGATACCGATATTGCTGTCCAC
>MNZT01000093.1 GCA_001873755.1 Candidatus Wirthbacteria bacterium CG2_30_54_11
AGATACCCACGGTATTGATGTGAACCTCCAAAGTGTTCGCAACTTCCTGTCGGCTTCGACCTGCATCGAGTTCTCTGTAGGCCAGGCGGCGGAGCTCGGCCTGGGTAGTCTGATCGAGTGACCGGAAATCCCTACTCGTCGTTGACTCAGCTGATTCATGTGTGTTTTTCATGCCGCCAGTCTATCACACTGCGCTTGAAAAGAAAAGGTATTTGAGGCTCGTATTAATAATCGCATACAGAAACGCGATAAATCGCGTCTCTACAAATACTACTGCCTACTTCTTCAGCGGCTGCACCAGCGACCTGCCCAGTCTGATTCCTTTGATCCCGAGCAGGCGGTCAGACATCGCCTGTATCCGCCTGCCCTGTCCACGGACAAAAATGGCAGTCTGCTTTTCGCTGTCTGAGATGAACAGCTCCTGTACGCTCATGACCGCGTCATGGTATTCCTGAACGATGGCATCGAGGCTGCGGAGAACATTCTTTTCGGCCTGGTCATAGAAGACCAGGAAAGCACCAGCGACCGTCAGGTCAACCGGCAACGTAGCATGCGAAAGATAATCTCTGGCAATCAGCTCATAGGCCTGCGAACGGTTCCGAAGACCCCGGTCAGCGAAGTACCGGTCAAAAGCCTGGACCAGGTCCTCGGGCAGAGACAGGCTGATGCGCGTCGTTTTGCTCATGCTCGCTTCACAGAGTGATGGGTTTATGCTCGCTGCTGAGGATATCCTCCAGGGTCAGCTGATCATAAAAAGCTGCGATATGCATTTTCAATTCGCACCAGGTCTTCTGGACCCGGCAGCGGTCATAGCGGGGGCACTTCTTCACGGTACCTTCGGTGGCACAGTCGGTCACCCTGAGTGTACCCTCCATGGCGCGGATGATATCTCCGAGCGTGATCTCGGCGGCAGGCCGCTTCAGGCAATATCCGCCATTGCGTCCTTCCACTCCCCGCACCAGCCCGGCCGTGCGGAGTTTGCGCGCGATGCGCTGGAGAAAAAAGAAAGAAAGCTCTTCGGCTTCGGCAAAGCCGGAAAGCGAAAGCGGGTCATCTCCGTCTTTCTGCTGCGCCAGGGCAGCCATGAGGAACATGGCGTAATCGGTCTGTTTGCTGATGTACATAGGACCTGAATCTAAGGGTTAAGGGGTATCGGACTTCTGCGCAAAACGGTCAAAACCTGCTTTCAAACGGATGAGAAAACCCTTGAGCTTCGTCCGCCACTCAGCCTGCTTCTCCCTGCCGGCCATGAGGTACGCCACCACGCCGAACGCAACCCCACCCACGCCGAATACGATCAGCGTGATGATCTTGATAGTCTTGATCAAGTTGTGCCGTTTGTCTTCGTAGGACATGATAAAACCTGACTAGTATGTAACAGCGATGTCGCTTGAAAATATTTTTTTTAGATTTCGACGCCCTGTGCTGCTTTTCCACCAAAGTTCACGCTTTTTCGCCTCGGCCATTGTGCCAAATTGCTCTGTGAGAAGAACAGTGAGCGGAACTCTGCGCCTGGTAGAAGGAACTTTCCCTGCATTATGCTCCTCAAGGCGTCTCGGGAAATCCCCAGTATAGCCAACATATGTCCGCTGATCTTTTGAACTTAACAACACATACACCGTAAACATGCTTCCCTTCTCTAGGAGGAAGAACAGCATTTAATAATCAGTATCGTCTGTACGACTGAGGAGCGGGCCGCCCGGAAGGCGAGCCACGCTCGGGGATACTGGTTCGTCTAGCCGACTAGGGAGCGGGCCGTCTCGCCTCGGAGGCGGAAGAGCCACGCTCCAAAATCGCAACGATTTTGGAGCGGGTGGCGGGAATCGAACCCGCGTCTTCAACTTGGAAGGCTGACATAATAGCCGTTATACGACACCCGCCTTCGCCCTTCGGCTGCACTCAAGGCTACGGCGGGCAGGCCCGCAGTACCGCAGTACTTTTGGAAGGACGACTTTCAGTCTATAGATGAAATGAAATCTTGTCAAAGCGCTTTTCCGCACCCGCCGGTGATTTGATATACTGCGGACGATCAGCTTTACCGTTGGGATCATATGAACTCCTCCCGATCGACCAGAACGGCAACTCCAGCTAAAATTGTCCGTCCGCAAACGACAGCCATCAGCCGCGTCTGCTCACGCCTGCTGGAAGGAATGTGGCTGTTTGTGATCGTTGTGGCTCCTTCCTGGATGATCACGGGGACGGCGCAGATATTTGAGATCGAAAAGATCGCTCTCATCCGTGCCGGTGCCCTCCTCATGACCGCTGCATACGTCATAGCGCATCTGGAAGAGCACCGCTGGCCTGACCTGCGACGGCCGCTCGTCAGACCTGCTTTGCTGTGGTGGGGAATCTTCACGCTGGCCACCTTTTTTTCTCGTACTCCCAGCGCAAGTTTCTGGGGATCATATTTTCGCTCACAGGGATGGACCACCACCACCTGCTATATCCTCATATTCCTGGTCATCTCGACCGAAATGAAGCCAGGCAGACAGATCAATCGACTCCTTTGCACCCTGACTCTAGGTTCTCTGCCGGTCATGCTCTATGCACTCCTCCAGTATCTGGGCCTCGACCCGCTCATCTGGCAGGATATGGCCTACGGCAGCCGGGTGTTCAGTACTCTGGGTCAACCGAACTTCCTGGGCGTCTACCTCGCCATGCTGATCCCGCTGACCTGCGGCCTCCTGTTGACAGCCCGTGCGGTCTGGCAAAAGACCTTCTGTTCTCTCTTCGCGATCTCCCAGCTGACCGTTCTTCTGTGGACCGGAAGCCGGGGAGCGATGATCGGACTGGCGGCAGGTCTGAGCTGCCTGCTTTTTCTGTCGATCAGGACCAATAAACAACGTATCTCGGCGATCATTGCACTCAGTACGCTGGCAGCTGCTGTGCTGCTGACTGCTGCCCTGCCCTCGCCGCTGCAAAGCCAGGTGCAAAAAAGCCTTCGCCTCTCCAGTCCGACCGCAGACAGCCGGCTCTTTTTTCTGAAAGGAGCCATCCTTGGCATTGCTGACCGGCCGCTCCTGGGGCACGGACCGGAATCCATCTACAGTACCTTCCCGCTCTACTACGATGCGCACATCGCGCTCGTGGACGGTGTCGACAGCATGCCGGACCGCACCCACAATGAATTTGCCGATATTGCCTACACCACCGGCATGATCGGCCTGCTCGCCTTTTTCTACCTCCTGTTCCGCACAGCCGAAGGAGCAATCACGGCTCTGGCGGAACGAACGAAGGACCGCCCGCTGATCCTCGGCACTCTGGGATCCGCAGGTGCGTTCATCGTCGCGGTCCAGTTCAGCTTCGGCACCTCCATCAGCTACCTGCTGTTCTGGACGCTGCTCGGAGTACTCAGTGTTATGTTCGGCCGTACGGTACCGGCGGAGGAAGAACTCGAGGCTCCAGCGGCCCCGGTCAAACCGGCACGATTGCTCATCTATGCGGCCGTCATGCTGATCTCCCTCACCTGCCTGGTCCGCCTGGCGCTCCTGCCGGTCATGGCCGACCGGGAAGCAAAGACGGCTATCGAGCAGGGCCGACAGGGAGACCCTCTCGCCTCCGCAAAGACCTGGTACAGAGCCTGGTCACTTATGCCCGAGCAGACGAGGTATGCCTACCAGACGATCATGGCCCTGGTAAACGCGGCGGCACAGCCGGGAGAGACCGATGGCGCTGCCCTGCTGGGCCGGGCCCATGAAATACTTGATGCCATAGCTCGGAAGGACTTCCGGGACATGCAGTACTACCGGACGCTCGGAGCGCTCCTCGCCAGTGAAGCTACTTTGTCCAAAGATCAGACAGAGAAGCTACAGGAAGCGGTAGCAGCATATCAAACCGCCCTGGCCTCAGCTCCCAACCGGAGCGCGCTCCATGACGAGCTGGGCCTGCTCTACCTGCAGACGAACGACCTGTCAAAGAGCGAATCTGAGTTCAAAAAAGCACTTGAGCTCTATCCGTCCCCGGAGCATCCTGCCTACCGTGTGTATGCGACGCACCTCGCCGGCGTCTACCTCTCGCAGGGAAAGAACCGGGAAGTCATAGACCTGCTCGCTCCGCTCACAGAGGACGCCCCGGCGCCGGATCAAATGTATCTCTTCCTCGCTTACGGGTATCTGGCAGAACACGAGCCGGCAGCAGCCATAGAACAAGCCGACCGCCTTCCTGCCAATTCCCTGCCGGCGCTCAGCCTCAGACTCAAAGCCTATACCCAGACTGGTGACACCGAACAGATCCGGGCAGCTGCGCAGGCGATCCTCGCCATCGACCCGGGCAATACCGAAGCGCAGACTGCTCTCCGGTCCTACTAAAAAGCCTCCCTGAAGGGAGGCTCTCAGGTGCTATCCGACCCCGAAAAGCTTCAGCACATCCCGGTAGGTGACTACCGCGATGAAGAGGAAAAGAAGCGCTATCCCCACCCCATGCACCATGGCTTCCTTTTCTGCGGCCAAACGTTTGCCCCGCACCCACTCGAGGAGGACAAAAACAATCCTCCCGCCGTCCAGCCCGGGAAAAGGAAACAGATTCAGAACTGCGAGATTGGCGGCCAGGATCCCGAGGAGTGAGATCAATCCGATCAACCCGCCCTGGCGGGCCACATCACCGGAGATGCTGGCGATGCCGACCGGCCCGGAAATATCTGAGGGGATCGAAGCTTTCTGGACGAGATGGGTAAAAATCCCGCTGATGGCGCTGAATGATTCATCCACGATCGTGAATGTGAACTGGACGCCCAGACGCCCGGCTTCCAGGAAAGAAACCGGTACTGCAATTGAGCTCTCCGTGATTACCACCCCCGTCCTGCCCTGCCCCGCCGGCGGATCGGTCCTGGGCGTCAGCTCTACATGAGTGATCGTATCCAGGCCTGCTTTCATGACCGCGAGGTCGACCGTCTTCCCGGCTCTGCTCTCGATCAGGGTGAGAAAATCAGCCGGCACATAGACCCGCTCATCATCGATGGCGACCACGATATCGCCGGCTGCTATCCCGGCCTCTGAGGCAGGAGTATTAGCCGACACGCTGTTGATCTCGACTGAATGGGTCGGCATCAATTGCCCCTGCGAAAAGATCAGACCCCAGAAGAGCACGATGGCAAATATGAAATGCACCGCGCTTCCGGCGAGCAGGACGAGGAACCGCTGCCAGGGCGGTTTATTCTGAAAACTGGTCGATGAATCCCGCACCTCATCTTCACCATTCTCTCCTTCGAGCTTCACATATCCGCCGATGGGAACGGCATTCAGGGCGTAGACCGTGTCGCCGATCTTCCGTGACACGAGGCGCGGCGGCATGCCGAGGGCAAATTCCTCCACGCGGATACCAAATTTTTTGGCCGTCAGAAAATGACCCAGTTCATGAATGATGACCAGGATGCCGATGACGGCAACGAACGAAACGATGCTGACAAGTATCTGTAACATAGTCCCTCTGCTATCAAGTCTGACGAAGTATGCCTTTGAATCCCTTCAACTTCATCCGAAACTCGCTCTGGCTGTCAACAAATAGCAGAGCGTTCTCCTCTGAAATGACGCCCTTTTCATACAGCGTCCCGATGCTCTGGTCGAAAGAATGGACGCCGTCTTCTGCTCCACTCTTCAGTATCTCCTTGATCTCACTGAACTTGTTGTCGCGGATGAGGTCCTTGACCCTGGGGGTATTGAGCAGTAGCTCCGTAGCCACGACTCTGCCTGTATCATCTTTGACCGGGATGAGACGCTGCGACAGGATGGCGCGCAGGTTCAAGGACAGTATGAACAGCAGCTGCTTTTCCCGCTCCGCCGTGAACATGGAGATCAGGCGCTCCAGACTCTGATAAGTATTCGAAGCATGCAAGGTGGCCAGGACCAGATGGCCGGTTTCGGCCATGATCAGGGCGGTCTCCGCCGTTTCCAGGTCTCTGATCTCCCCGATCGAGATCACGTCCGGAGCCTGCCGCAGGGCATTTTTCAACGCATTTTCAAAATTCAGGGTGTCAAGACCGACCTCGCGCTGACTCACGATACTTTGTTTGTCAGTGTAGACGAATTCGATAGGGTCCTCAATGGTGATGATATGTCCTCCCTGGGTCTGGTTGCGGTGTTCCAGCATGGCTGCGAGCGTCGTGGATTTGCCGGAACCGGTTGGACCGGTGATGACGACGAGTCCTCGCGGCAGCAGGGACAGGTCTCCCAACTGAGGGGGAAGTCCCAGTTCTTCAATACTCGGGATCTCCAGTTTGACCCGTCTGCACACGATCGCTATGCCTCCTCTCTGGAGGTAGATGTTCACCCGAAAACGACCTCCGCCACTTGAAGCATAGGCCATGTTGAATTCGCAGGAACGCATGAATATGGGCCACCGATCCTCTCCGATCAGCCCTCGGGCAAACCCTTCCAGGTCTTTGGAGGTCAATTTGGCCTCCGGGAGCGGTTGAACTTGGCCGTCGATGCGGACGCAGGGAATACTATCGACTTTCAGATAGAGATCAGAGGCGTCCAGTTTCAGCACTTCATCGAGCAGGGTATCGAGCGTCATGATCTCTCCTTGTAGGGTTAGCGGCCGCCAGCGGCCGGTGGAAGTTTACCCAGCATGAGATGCTTGAAATTGTCCCGGTCGAGAGCTTTCTGTTCGGCATCGGCTGCGGTGACGAGATTCTGTCTGGCCAGCAGGACCAGGGCCTGATCCATGCTCTGCATGCCTACCTGGGTGCTGAGCTGGATGGTGGTCGGTATCTGAAAGGCCTTGTTCTCCCGGATGAGATTGCGAATGGCCGAGGAAGCGAACATGACCTCCATGGCCGGCACCTGGCCCATCCTGTCGACGGTGCTGACGAGCGTCTGGGCGAGCACGGCTTCGATGATATCCGCCACCTGTACGCGGATCTGTTCCTGCTGGTCTGAGGGGAACACGTCGACGATGCGGTCGAGCGTACGCCCGGCGCTGGCAGTATGCAGAGTGGAAAAGACGAGATGTCCGGTCTCCGCTGCGCGGATGGCGAGCTGGATGGTTTCGAGGTCGCGCATTTCACCCACCAGGATGACATCCGGGTCCTCGCGCAGAGCGCTTCTGAGCGCCGCCGCAAAGGAGTGGGTGTGATTACCCACCTCGCGCTGGTTGATGATGCTTTTGTTATGTTTGTGCACATATTCGATCGGGTCTTCCAGGGTGATGATGTGACATTCGCGGTGCTGATTGATCTGGTCGATCAGGGAAGCCAGGGTGGTGGATTTGCCGCTGCCGGTCGGACCGGTCACGAGTACCAGTCCGCGTTCCAGATTGCACAGCTCCAGCACCTGCTCAGGCAGATGGAGCTCCTGAGGGCTGGGGATCCTCTCCGCGATCAGGCGAAAGGCAGCTGCCACTCCGCGTCGCGTCACATAGGCATTGACGCGGAACCTCGCGACCCCCTCGAGGTCGACCGAAAAATCAAGCTCGTGATCAGCGTCAAATCTCGACCGCTGATCCTCGGTGAGGATATCATTGAGCATGGTATGAAAAGCTTCTCGCTCCAGTACCGGATAGCTGGTTTTGATCAGCTGGCCATGCACACGTATGACCGGCTGTACGCCGACCGTGAGGTGCAGATCAGAAGCCTTCTGCTGCGCTGCATAAGTGAGTAGCTCTGTGATCTCCATGATCATTCCTCCGCAAGTAAACGCTTGCCGCAGACCGCGCAGTAGTGCGCCGTAGCGGACAACGTGGTTTTACAAAAACGGCATCGGATCGATTTTTCGCCATCATTGACATAGCCGGTCTCGCCGAACGCGAGCAGGGAAGCGGGTCTGGCTTTGGTCAGTACGGTCAGGTCCTGTTCAGCCGACAGCAGCAGGGACTCCAGGTCGGCGATCGTGTGTCCCAGCTCCTGGACCCGGCTCTCAGCTGAGGCAATATCGCCGCGCTTCTGATAGACTGCTTCGCCGATAGACTGGAACTCCCGGGCGATCTTGTGCCTGATCGTTTCCCTCCGGGCGATCAGCTTTCTTTTTTTGAGATGTGTGCGCAGGAAAAAAATGAGATTGGAGAATCCGGCCTGAAAAAATTTGACCAGCAGCATAGTCGGTATCCCTCGTGCATTAGAGTGCGAACAGATCGCCCAGAGACGTATAATCCAGATACCAGGAATTCCTGACCGCCAGGAGATGCGCCACATCATTGAAGATCACTGACCGTTCGCGGCCGTTGATCTTGATCCTGGCCTCTCCGGTGACCCGGACCCTAGCTTCGGTCTTGGACTGTTCGATGGTCTTGAACTTGAGATTATTGTACTGTACGGTGACATCCGGCCCGACTACGAGTTCGATATTGACTCCCAGTCCCTTGTCACGCTGATCCGGAGTCACGAACTCCAGCGCCTGGTCTTGGTTATGATCTGCAATGGCATTATAAAAAGACTCCACGGTGCCGGTGGGGTCAGGGAGATTGAAACGACGCCAGGTAGCCGTACCCGCCCAGACGCAGCCGCCCGCTATCAGTCCCAGGAGGAGGAGGAAGGGAAGAGGCCGGGCAAAAAAACTCAACAGTCTGAGGTCTTTTTTTACAACCGTGGCCCGGGGAGCGGCAGTACCGCAATCCGGACATATATTTTCTGATGACGCCAGCTGACGTCCGCAAGAGGTACAGAACATACGGTGAGTTCCGGAACTTGATTAAACTGAGGTCGTAGTTTTCTGGGGAATGGGGAGCGGGAGCTCACCCGGTTTCTCCCCGGGCTTGGCTCCGCTTGCGAGATTCTGACGCTCATGGTCAAGCATGAGCTGGAGGAGATCCTCCGCCGTCGCCGGCGCTTCAGTATTGATATCTTTATAGTGATCTGCCTGATCAAAAAGCAAACGCTGCACTTCCTGGGGTTTATACACTTCCTCAAAAACGATATCACCACTGGGTCCCGAGGTATGGATGATGACATTCCCGTAATTGAACATGGTCGGCATGATGCCTTTGATCTCATAGATCACATCCTGCACATGATCCAGCGGCGATTCGCCGACCGTCCGATGGAACAGCCCGTCCTGGGTCACGTCCACGATCCTCAGGTTGGTCACCAGATAGATATCCAGGTACCAGTCGAGGTAGTTGTACACCACGAAAAAGATACCGAACGCTGCCCACACGAGCGCCGCACCCCAGACATACTGACCCGGGATACTGAGAAAATCGAGCTGCAGACTGACCCAGAGCCACATAACTATAGGAACCAGGAACACCACGAGCGAAAATCCCAGAGGTTTGATCTGCGTGATCCAGTGGCGCCGCAGCAGCAAAACTACTTCCTCTCCTGGCTTCTGACCCTTGAAGGTATATTTTTTTTCGGCCATGGACTCACCCTGATTATGTGGATTAGCCCTGGTTGGCGGAATAGAGTTCTTCTTCGCTCGCGGGTGAAATGTTGGACAGCAGCACATCCTCGAGGATCAGACTCTTCTGGCGGAACACCGGCCCCAGCTCCCGCTCCATGGCCTCTTCCACCTCGGTCTGCTTGGAAAAAATGTCCATATTGGTATAGCTGGAGATGATCATGCGGATACGACTGCGAGTGGTCGGGCGGATAATCTTTTTCACGAAATCATCGCCGATATTTTCCCACAAACTGGAAGCATCCTCCGCATTGATGCGAAACAGGATAGTGCCTTGGATGGCCACCGGCCGGTCGTCCACCGTAAGCGCGATGATATCGCGGTCGCCAATCAGGAGTTCATTCGAAACATTGAACCCTTTTTTGATCGGGTACTCCTGGATCTGGGTATTGAAAAGCTTGGCCTTCTGCCAGAACGGGATCTTCAGATGCAGCCCGGGTTTGTGCACCTTCTTCAGCACTCCGCGCCCCCGGTCGTACACGCAGGCGATATGCCCGGGAGGGACCGAGATAAAGAAGTTACCCAGTATGTCATCGATGATGACCGAGGTGACCAGTTTTTCGAGCATGTGAAACCAGCAAATAGAGGTAATTGCACGCCTAAAAGTGTAGCACAATTACCGGGGGAGAAAAAGCGGAGGGGTGGCATCTGTCACGCTGCTATTATTTCCTGGCGGCCGCTTCTTCCCAAGATTCGTTGTAGGTCTGCTCTGTCTGCGAGTCAACCCTGTCCTCTGCCTCCAGCAATTCGTCGTCCCTACCAGCCCGACGCATCCATCTCTCATATCTTTCAAGGTGAGGACAGTATCCGGAACTCGTCTCCGATCGTCGGGCTTTCCCGGCTAGCGATCAGAGCCAACCATCTCGGTCCTAAGTGGTATTCCCGTCCAGCACACCACAACCGTGGCCTCCCGGACGAAGCAGCGGGCTACCTCTGCGGGATTATGCTTAAATGGGTTATTTGGGCACATCTCTAGTAATATCATCTCGACCGTCTCGTCTATTCCCTTCCTGAAACTTTTTGATAGCATCGGGAATGTTTAAAAACACCTCTTGAGTAATCAATCTACCATCAATCGACCTACCATCAATCGACTCATCGCTTTCACGCACAGCTTTTCCCCAGGTCTCTCTTACTAGTTCTGGATCTACTGCCCATAGTCCGATGAGTTCCGGCCATTTTAATGGTACCAATTCAGCCCTATGGGTTGTCAGCCAAGCGTCATGACCATGATCATACATGAGTTCAATGGGATCCCCGTCACCTGTTGTCCACATCCGACATGCCATTGCTAGCTCGTCAAATCGTAAACATGTTTTTGCCTCCGCACCTGTACGAGCAACTAGATCGTCCGAAAATAAATCATCTATTCCCATTCCTGTTTTTGGCAGTTCACTCGTGATCAACACTCTGCTAAATTTCCTTCCTGGCGCTGCATTCCACAGACGCAAAGCGGTAGAAACATTATCGGCACAATAAATTTCAACTCCTTCTATTGCCTCCTTAATCAATTGTGATGTAATTTTAGTATTGGCTTCTTCTGTCCCGATCAATAAAATATTCATTCTAATCTTCCTTACTATTACTATTATTCGATATCTACCTTAGTTTAATAGAATATCACATTTTCCTCCTCTTGCCTAGTTTGAGTCTTGTACACTCGAAGATGAGCCTGAACGAGGGTACGAAATCGAGACGAAGACGAGCCTGAAGGGTTGACGCAAAAAACGAAGGGGGTCATACTATTTGGATGATACTACAAATGGATGATTCACGGCTCCGGACACTCGATCAAATCAAGGCCTTCCTGGGTTCAAATCAGTTCGACTTTCGCATCAAGGTAAAAAGCGAAGCGTACCAATGGGTCA
>MNZT01000075.1 GCA_001873755.1 Candidatus Wirthbacteria bacterium CG2_30_54_11
CGTTCGCGAACGACATGCCTCGCCAGGTTCGGTGTCCCCCGTTTATTGACGAGGCTCACCTCTGAAGGTGGCCTTCTTTGCCGAAGGGCTTGCCCTCCGAAGCCCTGAGCGAAGTCAACGCAGTCGAAGGGCGCAGGAGGGGGAGTTGCATTGCCTCTTGACGTCCTCATTTTCTATTCTATACTAATACTGTATTAGTCTTAGTTTATATCAAATGTTAACCAATGTTAACCAAGGAAAAATCTATGCTACCCAAGAAACTTGAAAAAGAACTCAATGACCAGGTGACGTACGAATACGATTCGTCCTGGATCTATCTGCAGATGGAGCAGTACTTCGCTGCCCAGAACCTGGATGGCTTTGCCCACTTCTTTGCCAGACAGGCGGAGGAAGAAGACAAACATGCCCACAAGTTCGCCGGCTACCTGGTCGAACGCAACTCAAGCGTCACTCTCGCGGCTCTGCGGCAGCCAAAAGCAGACTACACCTCGGTCGTGGAAGTATTCGAGGAAGCGCTCAAACACGAACAATTCATCACTGCCCGCATACACACCCTCATGAACGTCGCCATCGAGACCAAAGATGAAGCAACGCAGGTATTCCTGCAATGGTTTTTAACCGAGCAGGTAGAAGAAGAAGATACCATGCAGACGATCCTGGATCGATTCCAGATCTTCGGGTCTGATGGAGCAAGTCTCTATCTCATGGAGCAGGAACTCGGCAAAAGGGAATAAGAACCCACCACGCTGCGTTTCTAAGAAGCCTCCTCCTCAGGGGGCTTCTTTTGCGTCCCGGGACTGTATATACTGACGTGCGTAATCTGCCCCCCAATCCCGCGTTTTGATCCTTCGGCTCCACTCAAGATGGGCACTCTGTGATTAAAACTCGTTAACTCGTTAACCTCCCCCTCTCCATGTCCACCCCCCGTATCTACTACCTCGACCACCTCAGGATCGGCAGCATTCTGCTCGTCCTCATTTTTCATAATGCCCGGTTTTTTGACCGGTTCGGCTACTGGGACCTGAAAGCCGGGAGCACGAGCCTCCCCCTGAGCCTGCTGGTGATCTTTGTCTTTCCCTGGATCATGCCTCTCATCTTTGCCGTATCAGGTGCAGCCGCAGGTCTCTCCCTGCAAAAGAGAAGTGCTGCTGTGTACATCCAGGACCGCATCAAGAGGCTGATCGTTCCCTACCTGTTCGTTTCGCTGACCTTCAATTTCATCCAGGGGTATATCGTCTCGCTCAAACGGGGTTTCTACCAGGGCGATTTTCTGCACTTCCTCCCCTGGTTCGTCGAACGACGGCCGCTCAGCCTGACCTTCAGCGCTATCGGCATGTATGGCCTGCACCTCTGGTTTCTGGTGGACCTCTTTATATTCTCCCTGCTCGCCATCCCTCTGTTCCGCGCGCTCGACGCCGCGAAAATCAGGGAAAATGCTTTCCTCCGAAAAATCCTCGATCTGGTGGTGCGCTTCCCCTCTCTCTGCCTGGCTCTGGCCGGGATCATCATCCAGATGACACTTCATGCCCGCTATGCCGACTTCGCAGGATTTGCCGATGTCCTGTTCTGGCTGGTCTTTTTCATCTACGGCTTTGTCTTCATCCGGTCCAAACGGATCCGGGAAAAACTGCGCAGACTGCGAGCGCTGCATGCCATCACCGGACTTCTCTGCTGCGGGTATTTCGCGCTCATGCACCAGCGCGGCTTCGTGCTGGGCTGGCTTTCCAACCCTGATCACAGCTTCGGATTCCTCTCCTTCCAGGCGGTCATGGCGCTCAATGGCGTCGTCTGGGCTCTCTACCTGCTGAGCCTGGCTGAGCATTTCCTGAACCGGGACACCACCTGGAGGCAGTATGCCAACGAAGCGGTCCTGCCGTTCTACTGCATTCATCAGACCATGGTATTCATCTCGGCCTACTTTCTGATCGATCTTCCGATCAACCCCGAGCTGCACTTCGCTCTCCTGACTGTCGTCAGCCTCATACTCACGCTCAGTGCCTATGAACTGGTCATCAAGCGGATAGGCATACTGAGGCTGGGGTTTGGGATGAGCAGCAAACCGAAAACAAATAAAACCTAGAATTTTTCACCGATCTGCCTGCGTATGTGATCAAAAATACGCTGATTGACATATGCTTTCAGCTCGAGACTCGTATCGAGCTTTTTGTAGAGATCAAAATGCTGATTGACCATGCCGACCAGTTCCTCGTCAAAAACCTGGTCAAACTTGATCTTGGCAGCATTCCGGGCGTTATTCTGGATTGAACCCTCGAGCGACTTGTTCTGCATGAGCCTGCGGCTGAGGTTGTTCAAGATCACCCGATCCCCCTCCGAAAAACTCGTACCAAACTTCTCATTGATATCCTGAATGATCTGGGAGAGGGCATCGATCTCCACATCTTGTCCGCCCCGGCCATCCCCTGAGATCGGATCGAGTTCGCTCCCGCCAGGGGTGAGGACTATCTCCGTCTCCCCGCTTTTGGTCAGTTTGTACGATTCCATGTCCACGCTTTCAAGGACTTCTATCGGGAGCCTCTCTCTATCTACCGGTAGTTTGCGCAGCAGAAAACGCAGAAATTGGTATAGTTTTTCCAAATCAGTACTCTGAAAATCGATAATCTGGGCGATGAACGCATATTTGCGCACATAGTCCGTGATCTTGATGCGCACGTCAGCCTTTTCCTCAGGCAGGAGTTCCTCGTATCGGTTCACCACGGGATCGAGGAGGCTGTGTAATTTCGCAGCCGGGGCTCCCCGGAAGTACCGCATAACAAATTCTTCCACCTCAGACAGGTAGAATAATTTGAAATGCAGGATATCCCTCTCCAGGTCATGGAGTAGATTGGGGTCGGTCGCCCTCGAGAGGATCGTCGTGGTGTAGTATGGCTGAAATGCATCTTCGATCGCATCGGTATCATTGACGAAATCCAGAACAAAAACCTCCTCCTTGTCCCGGCAGGTACGGTTCAGACGGCTGAGCGTCTGCACCGCATGTACCCCGCCCAGTTTTTTGTCGACATACATGACCGAGAGCAGCGGCTGATCAAATCCGGTCTGAAATTTTTCGGCCACGATGAGGAACCGGTACTCATCTTTTTTGAATTCCTCTGCCGTATTCTTTTCCGGTACCCCGTTCATGGAGGCCTCGGCATACTCCCTGCCTCCATCCCTGACCGTGCCGGAAAACGCCACAAGTGTACGGAAAGGCACACCGTGCTCTCTGCAATACGCATCCATTGCCTGTTTATACCGCACCGCATGCAAGCGGGATTTGGTCACGATCATGGCTTTGGCACGGCCATTGATCCGGGAAGCGATCTGGTGCGAGAAGTGCTCTACCATGACCTCCACTTTTTTGCTGATCGCGTGTTCATGCCGTTCGACATAACTGAGGAGGAGCATCTGGGCTTTGCTTTTCTGATAGTCCGGGTCATTCTCGACTTTTTTGAGCAGGGAAAAGAACACCTGGTAGGTTGTATAGTTTTTCAGCACATCGAGGATGAACTTTTCCTCGATCGCCTGCTTCATAGAGTAGAGACTAAATGGATAGAACTTGCCATCAAGGGGGCTTTTGGTCCCAAAGATCTCCATGGTTTTCTGTTTGGGCGTCGCGGTAAAGGCAAAAAAACTTATGTTCTGTATCTCGGCGCGACGACTCCTGATCTGCTTCAGTATCATGTCCTCGAGCGTCGGCTCCCGACTCGTATCGTCCATTTGCGCCGCCTCGTCCAGGCTCGTTGCAGACAGGACTTCCTTCAGGCTTCGCGAACTCTCCCCGCTCTGCGAGGAGTGCGCCTCATCGATGATGACCGCGAACCGCTTGCCAGGCAAAGCGCCGACGCTTTCGACTATGTGAGGAAATTTCTGCAGAGTGGTCGTGATAATCTTTTCCCCTTGCTCCAGAGCCTGTCGCAGTTGGGCTGACCCCTCGCTGATCTGCATGACCACGCCGCGCACCTGAGAAAACGAGTCCACGATCTCTCTGAGTTGCCGGTCAAGCACCCGCCGGTCGGTCACCACGATGACCGAATCAAACACCTTTTGGTCCTCTACCGTGTGTAACTCAGAGAGCCGGTGTGCCGTCCAGGCGATGGTATTACTCTTGCCACTGCCGGCGCTGTGCTGGATGAGGTAGTTGTGCCCCGCACCCTGCGTCCTGGAATCCTCGATGAGTCGGCGGACCGTGTCCAACTGGTGGTAGCGGGGAAAGATCAAGGTCTGGACCTCTTGCGTTTTTCCGGTCCCGTCCTCCACCTGCTCGCGGGTGAGATGCATGAACCGGCCGATGATCTCCAGCCAACTTTCCCGGGACCAGATCTGCTCCCACAGGTAGGCCGTCTTGTACCCATCAGGATTGACCGGATTACCGGCAGATAGATGATCTCCCCGATTGAACGGGAGGAATCGCGTGCGCAGTCCCTCGAGATGCGTTGTGAGGTAGACGAGATCGGTATCGACCGCAAAATGTACCAGACACCTCTGGAACCTGAGCAGCGGCTCTCGCGGGTCACGATCGGTCTGGTACTGCCGAATACCATGCTTGATGGACTGGCCGGTCAACTGGTTTTTCAGTTCGCAGGTCGCGATGGGGATACCGTTCACAAATATTACCATATCGAGCGACTTGTCCGTATCCCGCTCGCTGTAGTGCACCTGACGCGTCACGCTCAGGATATTGGCTTCATACAGCCGGGCTGTCTCCTCATTCAGCCCGGTCTCCGGCTGGTAACAGGCCACGAAGAAGTGAGCCCCATAATCAGTCACCCCTGACCGAAGCACATCGAGCAGCCCCCGATCCCGGATCTCCTCATCGAGCCGGATGACCAGGTGCGCTTCCGCATCGCTGCCAAACCGAACTTCGTACTGTTTCCATTCTTCCGGCTGCGTCGCCTGGATAAATTCCACCAGCAGCGCCCGATCCAGGCAGTACTGCCGGTCATACTGGCTCGCAAGCCGCGACCGATAGCCATGCGTCGAGGTCAAATGCTGCTCGATGAATTCCTCAAAACCGATCTCACGGGTATTGGTAGGCATGGGTTACTTCTAATTTATTGCTAAGTTACTTCAAATGAGTTACCAGTTTTCATCAAGGAGTACTGCCACGTAGCACGATTTTCTGTATCCGGTTTACTGCTAATTTACTGCTAATTTACTGCTAATTTACTGCTAATGGCTTACCAGCTTCCAACAGGAATTTTTATCGCTCCCCATGTTGATGAGCATGCCTTTTTTGCGCAATGATAAAAGTAAATTGGCAATTTTTTTCTTCTTCTGTTCCGGTGACAGTATGTCCGGGAGTTTCGATATCAATACCTTGTCGATATCCTGACGGGTAGCTGTTTCGAATTTGCGAAGTATGCTCAGGATGGTATCCCGATAATACTGGTCGTCAAACGCCCTGTTCCGGATATACTGCGCTTTCAGTTCGGCATCGTCGGAAGCAGCGGCGACCATAGTAGAAATGAAAATATTGGGATAGCGCCCTTCGACTGCTTCGGTCTTTTTCAGCCGGCTGTATTGTTCTTTTGAGATGGGGATCTTTTTCTGGATCTTGTCGAGGAGGATGGCATCCCACAGATCGAGATCTGTCCGGGAGATCAGGAGTCGGGTATATTTCTCGTCAATAATTTCTCCTCGGAGGGTCACCGCGACCCGATCTACGGAGGATAGGTCATAATCAGGCAGAGGAAAAAAACGTTTTGCCTGGGTAGCAAACATCTTTTTGATGCCTCCGCCCTGGGTATCTATCATATTGAGGTGCACCATCGCTTCCGCTAGACGAGGGTTGCGGTAGACTTCCTGGGGAGCGTCCTGCCGGATGACTTGTTCGATGGAACCAGGGATAAAGCTGCCCACATTGGTAAAAGTTACCGCAGAGGAAGTCTCGACGACATTGATCCGACCCTGGAGGGTATAATTCTGGTGAGCGATGCAGTTATGCAGTACCTCTCGCAGTACCCAGGGATCGTATTGGGTGGTCTCCAAAGGGAACAGTGTCCCGTCCGGCAGGTGGCGGATGGTGAGATTGCGAATCTTGTTGAAAACGGCTTCGACCGAAAGCAGAAACGGCGGACCGAAATGCTCGTAATCTTTTTCGTTATTGGTTTCACCTTTCAGTATCCACGAGATGCGGGCTACCGCCGGAGCGATGAGCGAGGCTGATTCCGGCTTGCCGAGCAGAAGTATGGCAGTATTGGTCAGGCGTCCCTTGACCGCGATCCTGGTTTTGTTCAAAAAGGTCAAATCATCCCAGCTATCGACGCCCGACGCCTGTGCAGGGTACTTGGTTTTGTATTCAGCCTTTGCCCGGTCGAGTGCAACCCGATCCAGATCCTGCACAGTCGCCTGCTCACAGATCTCGGCTGACCAGTCATGCAGCCGGTAGGTACGGTTCCATATCTCCCGTGCCTTTGGTGGATGGTAGCGCAGCTCAGTTTTACACTCGCCGATCCGTATCCACTCTTTGCCAGCAAACGACACCGGGCGGTCAACCGCAGCATTGATCTCAAATACCACAATGCGTTTGCCGGCATACACTACCGGGTAAATGGTGAATCCAAGGTTTGGCTGCAGCTGCAAGGTCAACCAGAGCTGAAGCGGCTGGTCACCTTTGCCTTTGGCCGTATAGGGGTCAAAGGTGGTCCCGACGACCTCATGGGTTTGGTCGTGGATGCCAAAAACCAGGTAGGCATGCGGTTTGTCGCAGAGACAGGCGGCATTTGCCAGAGCCGAGATATACTCACCGAGCTCCAGAGGCGTATACCGGTTTGCCTTGAATTCAAACCACTCCTGCTCTGACGTCTGACTCCGGAGAGTATCGACGAGCGCGATCAACTCAGTTTCTGTCATGAGGACACCTCCTGTACTTCTATCATCATGCCACTTTTACCTTTCCGGTGACTACATGTGAAATAAGTGACGAACGGAATTCAGTGAGACACGCGATTGAATCTTCAATTTTCTGGATTGCCTGGTCGATGAGAGCGGTCTTGGAGTCGAGATTGGAGGCTATCTCCTGCTGTTCGGTAAGAGGTGGAATGGCAACAAAGTAATCCAGTAATTGGGCATCAGAAATGTTTGGCTGTGCTCCACCAAATCCAATTAACTTAATGTACTCAAAATACCGGTCAGATTTCAAAATGTACCGCAAATACCGTTCATCAATAGATACCGGCAAGAACTTGCAGACCCGTTGGTTTAGAAGTCCTGGCTGTTCAAATAAATATTTTCCTACTTTTCCTATCGTCGCTCCAGTCATTGCCATAAGAAGCGCACCTCGGTCTACTCTCACAAAGCGATACGTGTCCAAATAATGCAACGGTAGTCTTTTAGCATCTTCTATGGCAATGGTTCCGTCTGGACGTATATTACCAATTCGAATAAGAGGAATACCATCGTGAATGTAATCATCGCTATTAAAAGCAAACCCTACGATTGCTTTTGCTACATGTTTTAGTTTTTGTACACTCCACCGTTTAGGAATTTCTTCAAGCCATGCTACGTTGATTAGTTTCATTTCTACTGCTGTATTTAGCCCTCGCGTCACCGCCTGGTTGATGATGGCAGCCCGCTTCTCCTGCAGGAGCTCGATGAGACGGTGCTTCCGGGTGATGATCTGATCGATGAGGGCGGTTTTAGAGTCGAGATAGGAGGCGATTGCCTGCTGGACGTTATGTTCAGGGAGGATGAAAGATATTTCTTTGAGCTTGTCTCTCGTCAGATGTGCGATGCTTACCTGATTCACGATACTTTCGAAAATTTTCCCTTTCCCAAAGGCCTCAAATTGGTACAGTACGTACTTAGCCTCGTGGTCTTTAAAAAGAGAGATGCGATTGATGGAGTTCTGCACGAAGCATTCCTTGACGCTCTCATCCCAGAGTGCCGTCCGTCCGACTTCACCCCCTTCACTTACCAGGAGGTCGTTTTTTCTGATCCTGTGTTTTTGTAACTCGTCTGGTGAAAACCACATGTCCCTGACATCCGAGACATCTACACGTTCCCATAGGATATTCTGCGCTCGAAGATACGGTCGTAGATGATCTGTCCCCGTATTCTCATTCTGTAGCATCTTCCCCAGAGATATCTGTCCGATATACTTCATTTTCTTGGTCTTCCACCCCTCCGGTATCTTTCCGATCCAGGCGACGCCTGAGTCCTGGTAGGCAGGGTAGGAGGGATAGTATTTTTTCAGAGAGAGCGTCATATCAGAGCGCTTTTGATTACCTGGCATGCTTTGTCTTCCTGGTGTTGATATGTTTGCTTTCTTGCAGGGCTCTGTCGAAATCGCTTTCAAGCAAACGATCCTGTGTAATCCGGTATAGTTCAAATTCGCATTCGGCGTGGTGTTGGGCGGCTTCAGCCGAAACATGTCCGCTGTTCTGTAACACATCCCTGTCAGCGAACTTGAGAAATTCATCCAGTCGGTTTGACCAGTCCTGCATGGTCATGGGAATTTTGCGGTTTGCTCTGTCCTCGGCCAGGTCGAGATAGGCATTGACCAGACGTCCAAGTGATTCCAATTCTTGTCCGGTCAGGTAGTTTTTGGCAATGGATGTGTCAGTTTTGACGATTCTTCCGTTGGGCGACTTCTCCCATGATCGCAAACCCATATGTACTTTTGTGCTGTCAGCCCTCGCTGTGATCAGCTCAGCGGCGGTCTGGCCATGGATAGCAAAGTGAAGTTTGTTTTGCACCTGGGCAAAAAATTGTTTCGTGGTCGGAGCATCTGGATCGTAATCAATGCTGGTGGCATAGATATCGGTGATCTTCTGGTAAAATTTCCGTTCGCTCAGACGGATTTCCCTGATCTCAGAGAGCAGCCGTTCATAGTAATCATCGCCAAGATAGGTGCCATTTTCGAGACGTTTTTTGTCCAGGATATAGCCTTTGATGGCAAACTCTTTCAAAACGCGGGTAGCCCATTGGCGGAATTGCGTAGCCCGGACCGAATTGACCCGGTATCCGACCGAAATAATGGCATCAAGATTGTAATAATCAACCGCGCGAGATATTTCTCGTTCTCCTTCGAGTTGAACTATCTGGAATTTCCGGATAGTTGCCGCCTTTGAGAGTTCGCCCTGCAAAAAAATAGTGTTGAGATGCTCACTGACGGTACGGACGTCTGCATCAAAAAGTTGTGCCATGAGTTTTTGGGAAAGCCAGATCGTTTCATCTTCATAGCGGGCTTCAATACTTTGTTTCCCGGTTTGGCTCGCAAAGATGAGAAATTCGATAGTACTATTGCGAATAAGTTGTTTTTTCTCTGGCATGGTTAATACCTCTTTACTATTCGTAATCTCGAAATAAGCTCAATCACCCGGTTTTTTTGTGGAGTTTGACATATCAAAGCGCTTTCAGTAATTCCAATAGTTCATTTTCGACCTGTTCGATATCGGATTCGATGGACTCAAGTGGTCTGGGTGGTACGTAGGTGTAGAAATATCGGGTAAAGGGGATCTCATACCCTACCCGGCCGACCTGGCCGTCCTTGTGATCTCTGATCGATTCATTGATCCAGGCGTCTGGTACATACGGTTTCACTTCTTTTTCGAAATACCGGCATATATCCTGCCCCCAGGGGACATTTTCGGTATCCCGCAGTTCGCTGTCCGGCTCTGGGTGGCCGTGCTTGTCCAGACAAATATCAGCGGTCTCGTCGCGCTCGGACAACTCGGAAAGTATGACTTTTTGAAGCGGTGCCGGGATCTTCAGCTTTGCCTGGGCGAACCGGTCTTCGAGGACCTGAATAAACGCTTCCCGGTTGGTGAAGAGAGTATCGTCTAATGCGTCAAGTTCGCGAAGGATGGCGATGCGAAGGGCCTGCCATTCCTGATTTTCCTTGATCCCGGCCTCTCCCTTTTTCTTGCTCGGGGCATCATCGGCAAATGTCTTGTGTTCTTTCAGACGGGCGATCCTCTCGACGTTTATCTGAAAATTAAGCCGGAGCGGACGCTCGACCATGATCTGACGGTAGGCAAACTCGGTGGTGGGGAAGACCTTGACCTGCTCTCCCTCTGTGAACATCTGGTAGATATCCACGATGGTGAGACGGTTGGCATCCGAGATCATTTTCCGTTTATTGCCGAGCGACTTGCTCATCTTTTCAGAATAATTGCGTGCATCGATGAGTTGGACCTTGCCTTTGCGCTTGGCTTCCTTGCGGTTGGTGAGGAACCAGAGATAGGTGTGGATGCCTGTGTTGTAGAACAGCTGATGAGGCAGCGCGATGATCGCCTCGAGCCAGTCGTGCTCCAGAATCCAGCGCCGGATCTCACTCTCTCCGCTCCCGGCGTCCCCGGTGAAGAGTGGTGACCCGTTGAACACGATTGCGATGCGTGATCCGCCCTCGCTCTCCGGACGCATCTTGGATATGAGATGCTGGAGGAACAGGTACTGACCGTCGGAAATGCGGGGCAGGCCAGCGCCGAACCGACCGCTGTAGCCACGCTCGGCTTCCTTTTCAACCGCGTCCTTGTCCTTTTTCCAGTCCACTCCAAAGGGCGGATTGGTCAGACAGTAGTCGAAATGCTCGGAGGCGAACTGGTCGTTGGACAGCGTGCTGGCCTGAGAGTGATCCCGTTCACCGCCTTTGATCTTGTCGGCATCCTCGCCCTTGATCAGCATATCTGATTTACAGACCGCGTAGGTGATGGGATTGAGTTCCTGACCGTAGAGGTAGATATCTGCCTGGTCATTGATCGTCTTTTGGATGTGTTCCTTGCCCACCGTCAGCATCCCGCCGGTGCCGCAGGCGCAGTCGTAGATAGTCCGAATGGCGTGCGGGGTCTGGAGCCGCTCCCGGTCGGGCGCAAAGAGGATCTCCACCATGAGTTTGATCACTTCG
>MNZT01000118.1 GCA_001873755.1 Candidatus Wirthbacteria bacterium CG2_30_54_11
TCCGTTCGCTTCGGTTGCCTTTGCTCAGGATGACGCATTACCAAACCGATAGAAAAGACCGGACAGAAAAAAGGGACATCAAACAGTCGTGCCGGGAGCTATTGCCTGACACTCGTCAGCGGGGATGAGGATGATGTTTGACCACTGATATCCCATCTGTACGAATCGTTCTGCAGACGGGAAAGGCCGTTTGAGCTGGCTCTCCATCACATATACGGTCGGATCACCGGCTCCCTGGATGAGGGTGCCATCTTGGTAAAACAGATTGACCCCGGGGGCATAGCCGTTCATTTCATTGGGAGAAATGGTTATGATCTCCGGCCACTGCCAGCCCTGGCTCAAGTACACACCTTCGGAGGCAACCCAGCGTCGCTGCATCACATCACCTGCTTGCTGCAGGAGGAATACTGCTGCGCTGTCCAAAATTTTGACTTTGGTCGAAGTGTAGTGCGTGACCGAGGGAGCCATCAGGGAACCGGCCGTATACCAGTCTGTTTCCCCGGCTATCGTCGTCCTGATGGCAGCCCAGCTGTAGCCGAGGTTGAGAAAAATATCAGCCGATGGGAACGGATGAACAGTATCACCGTCCACCAGATAGACCAGAGGATGATCGGATTCCTTGATGAGCGTACCGCTATGGATACGAATATTACTCCCGACAGGATACAGGTCCATCTCCTCAGGAGTGATGATCACGATGAGGTTCCACGCAAAACCCTGGCTCAGGAACTCGGTCTCCGTGGCAAAACCATGCCCCTGTCCCCCGTCGAGATACCAGACCGTCGGATCATTGGCGAGTTTGACCAGGGTGCCGGAAGGATGCACCAGCGGGTTCAGCTCGACCTCCACAATAAAGTTCCTCGGCAGAGAAGAATTTCCAGAGGGGTCGGTCCGACTGCACGTGACAGTAGTGTTTCCAAGCGGGAACAGGCTTCCTGATGCCGGCAGGCAGGCAGCAGCGATCGTCCCGTCGACCGCATCGGTTGAAGCAGGAGGTGTGTACGTCACGACGGCACCAGCCACAGAAAACGCCTCAGCCACGGTGGTGCCGTGCGCAGCGATCACCGGAGCAGTCGTATCATGGACGTGCACGGTGAATGTAGCCGGTACCGCAGGATTTCCGGCGGCATCGGTCTTGCTGCAGGTGACAATAGTAGAACCAAGGGCGAACAGACTGCCGGAAACCGGCAGACAGGCGGTCGTGGTAGTCCCGTCCACCGTATCAGAAGCATTGGGGGCGGTATAGGCAGCGATCGCCCCGGCGGCAGAGGCGGCTTCCACCGTGACCGTGCTGTGTACTGAGATCACCGGAAGTCCATAGTCCACGGTCAGAGCGGGATTACCCGCAACGCTGTCCGATGAATTACCGGCCGCATCATACAGCCTCACACTGACCGCTCCTCCGGCCGGGATCAGAGATTGAAGCTCAGAGGCCAGCGGTGTGCCGTCAGAAGTAGAAAAGGCCACCGAGGTGTCCCCTGCCAGAATGTTTGCGTCGCTCGCCATGACGCTGTCGACGACGAGCAGCTCGGCACGCCCGCCGGCCGCCTGTCCGGCACCGATCGCGGCACTGGCGGTCAGATAGGTATTGGTTGAATTCAAGGTATTGGCTACGACTGTACCCGACTGAGGAGTGATCACGACGGATGATGGTGCGACAGGGCTGACATTATCGATGATGAAGCTGGTCTGACCGGTTGTCGTGGTCACCGGGCTTCCCCTGGTATCCACTGCTTCGATACTGACGAGCTCCTCGTGATCATGACCCGGCGGAACGTTCCAGATATAGGTCCACACGAGGTTGCTTTGTCTGGTCATGAGAGCACCGGAAACCGCGTCACCGATGCTGATAGCAGGAGGTGATGCCTCGTCTATGGCCGAACCACCCGAAAAAGTTGCAGTCAGGGTGATCAGATCAGCATCCCGCACGAAAAGCCCTGGGTGGTCTGTGCTCACGTCTACGTACAGAAGATCAGGGATCTGATCCAGAGCTGCAGCCACGTCGATCCGTGGTTTGGTTATCGTGACCGCATTTTGCGTTTTACTGAGAAGCGGTCCGGTTGATTTCAAAAGTTGTTCGAGCTCATCTACCGTCGCATCAGGATTCTTGGACTTCAGGACGGCAAACACGCCGGCGACATGCGGGGTTGCCATGGAAGTACCGCTCTTTGCCTCCCAGCCATTGCCGGGGACGCTCGATATGATACCCAGCCCGGGAGCGAGCAGGTCGACCATGGCAGACATATTTGAAAAATCCTGAATGACATCGGCATCATCGCTAGCTCCCACACCGATGGCGGCGGACACACAGGCCGGAAAACTGATCGTGCCCCAGAATTCAGCTGATCTCGCGGGGTCATGATTTCCCGCCGCGACGACCGTAGCGATACCATGAGCTCTCAGCAGATCAATCACCGCCTTTACGGCTGACTGCGAAGCGTCGCAGTAGTCACTGTAGTTTCCCCCTCCCAGGCTCATGTTCACGGCGGCGATGGGCATACCGGCTTCATGCAGCGTAAGGACACGCTGCAGTCCTAGGAATATGTCTGATGTCCAAGCAATAAGGCAAGGTGAAGGATTCGGATCGCAGTTATAGGCTCCGTAATACTTAGTAAAGACTTGTATGGATATGAGTCCGCTGCCTTTGGCCACCCCGGAATTGACACCGTTCCCCATAGCGATTCCAGCCACATGGGTGCCGTGACTGCATGAAGAGATGCTCATATCGCAATTCAATCCCGCTCCGGTGCTGGTTTCGGTTGGCAATCCTGGACACAGGCTGACCCCATCCCCGTAGAAATTCGAATAGCACGCTTCGGAGATCAGCTTGGCGGCCAGAAAAGGATGTGCATAGTCCACCCCGGTATCCAGGATCGCCACGGCCTGTCCCTGTCCTGTGTAGCCCTCATTCCAGGCAGCATCAGCCCGGACGAGAGGAATGCTGTCGGCAAGGGAAGGATAGACTTTGACATCTTCCTGAAGTGAAATGACCTGAGGATCGGCACGAAGTTCCCGGATGGTCGCGGCATCCGCTTTCAGGGCCACGAATGGAATAGTGTCAAATTTTCTGGCTGACGCGCTGGCCTCCGGATCATCCAGAGTATCAAGCAGCCGGTCCTGGGCCTGGTCGATAGCGCCAGCTAACTGCATGGAAGTCTGACGCCTGCTGGCCGGGCCCGGTGGTCCCAGCGCCTGCAAGCCGACGATGACTCGCACAGTGCCTTCTGTCTCAGCTTTTGAAAGGAGCTCATCACTGGAGCCCGATGAGGTCATCTCTGAGTTTTTGGCGGAAGCCAGCGGAAATACGGCCAGCTCAAAAAGCATGACCACAAGCAAAAGAAGGCGGATATGCCAGGCTCGGAAGGATGTCAGGCGCCGAGAGCGGGTACGCATGCACTGACCCCAGGATAGCAGAAGATGAAGTCGCCCTGACCGCTCACGATTCTAGCACATTGATATTCAAAAAACCCTCTCCGGTTTGATTGGAGAGGGTTTTTTATTGACTTGCTGATGACCAATGACTACGGCTTCTGATCATTCTGATCTACATACTCGCCTTCGATCGGCTGGTCATCTTTCTTGGCGCCTTCATCACCGGCTGCCTGCGCGCCACCCTGAGCCCCGGCCTGCTCATAAAGTTTGGCTGAGATGGCCTGGATGGACTTGCTGAGCTCATCATTGGCGTGTTTGATGGCGTCCCTGTCAGTACCTTCCATGGCTTTCTTGGCCAGGTCGATTTTCACTTTGACCTCGGCCTTGGGTCCATCGGCTATCTTGTCCCCGGAATCAGCGAGCACTTTTTCACACTGGTAGATGAGGCCGTCGAGATGATTCTTTTCTTCGATCAGCTCTTTGCGGGTCTTGTCTTCTTCCGCGTACTTCTCTGCTTCCTTGGTCATGCGTTCGACCTCTTCCTTGGCCAGATTGGTCGAGGCGGTGATGGTGATCTTCTGCTCACGGCTGGTGGCCTTGTCCTTGGCTTTGACATTGAGAATCCCATTGGCATCGATGTCGAGTTCCACCTCGACCTGAGGGATGCCGCGCGGTGCAGGCGGGATACCGTCGAGGATGAAGCGACCAAGCGTTTTGTTGTCCTGTGCGAAGTCGCGCTCGCCCTGGAGAATATGGATCTCCACCTGGGGCTGATTATCCGAAGCGGTAGAAAATATCTGGCTCTTGGAGGTCGGGATGGTGGTGTTGCGTTCGATGAGCTTGGTCATGACGCCGCCCATGGTTTCGATGCCGAGGGAAAGAGGGGTCACGTCCAGAAGGAGAACGTCTTTCACATCGCCCTGCAGCACACCCGCCTGAATGGCAGCCCCGACGCCCACGACCTCGTCAGGATTGACCGTACGGTTCGGCTCTTTGCCGAACAGATCCTTCACGGTCTGGATGATGAGCGGCATACGCGTCATGCCGCCGACCAGGATGACCTGGTCGATATCGCTTTTTTTCAGTCCGGCATCCTTCAGCGCCTTTTCGACCGGCTGGATGGACTTCTCCACCAGGTCCCGGACCAGCTCTTCCAGCTTGGCGCGGGTCAGAGCGAGATTGAGATGCTTGGGCCCGGAAGCGTCAGCGGTCACGAAAGGCAGATTGATTTCGGATTTAACGGTCTGGGAAAGTTCGATCTTGGCTTTTTCGGCCGCTTCACGAAGCCGCTGAAGCGCCATTTTGTCCTTGCTGAGATCGACACCCTGTTCCTTCTTGAACTCCTCGACGATCCACTCCATGATCCGCTGGTCGAAATCGTCACCACCGAGGTGGGTATCACCGTTGGTGGATTTCACCTCCACGACCCCTTCACCAAGTTCCAGGATGGAGATATCAAAAGTACCGCCGCCGTAATCGTAGACCGCGATCTTTTCATCCTTGCCCTTGGCCTTGTCCAGACCGTAGGCCAGAGCAGAAGCCGTAGGTTCGTTGACGATGCGTTTCACGTCCAGACCTGCGATGCGTCCGGCATCCTTGGTCGCCTGTCTCTGAGAATCATCGAAATACGCCGGCACCGTGATGACCGCTTCGGTCACCGGTTCGCCGAGGAAGGCTTCGGCATCTACTTTCATCTTCTGGAGCACCATGGCTGAGACTTCCTGAGGAGTATAGTCTTTGCCATTCATAACGATAAGGATGTCTGATTTTTTACCTTTTTTTATCTTGTACGGCATGGAAGCGACATCGCGCTGCGCAGCCGGGTCCTCGAATTTCCGGCCGATGAACCGCTTGACCGAAAATACAGTGTTTTCAGAATTGGTGACCGCCTGGCGTTTGGCCAGCTGACCCACGAGACGTTCACCATCCTTGGTCATGGCGATGACGCTCGGGGTCAAACGGTTACCCTCAGCATTGGGGATGACCACAGGTTCGCCACCCTGCATGACTGCCATACAGGAATTCGTCGTCCCTAGATCGATACCAATAATTTTACTCATGTTCTTCTGCCTCCTATCGGACCATTAAAAATTATTGAGAAACTTTTACCATGGCGGCTCTGAGCAACCGGCCATTGAGCATAAACCCCTTCTGCATCACCTCGGTGACCATGCCCGGTTCCACCCCTTCTACCTGATCCTGCAGCACGGCCTGGTGAATTGAAGGGTCGAATTTCGTCCCTTTGGCCTGGATCTCGGTCACTCCTATGGATTCAAATGAGGTTTCCATTTTTTTCTTTATCAAGGCGAGCCCGTCAAACCAAGGCGTTTTGCGGATCTCGTCCCCCACCTCGCGCACTGCCTTGTCCAGATCGTCCATGGCAGGGAGGAGCTCCCTCAGCATTTCGTTGTTGGCAAAAGCCACCCACTGTTTGCGTTCTGCTTCCTGCTGCTTTTTGAAATTCTGATAGTCGGCTACCGACCGTTTCCAGGAATTCAGGTATTCCTCAGCCTGCTTTTTGGCCAGCGCGAGTTCATCAGGGGCTTCGGCGGCAGCCGGTTCTGGTTGCGAAGCAGCTGGTGCTGCGGCAACTGGTTCAGCTGCAGGCTGATCACCGGCAGCTGCCTGAGGATTCGGCGTGACCGGAGGTTGCTGATCGGGGGCGCTATGTTCGCGTCGCGGATTCTTCGTCATGTGCATCTCCTAGTATCTGCTGAAATGAGAAATATGATCAAGTATGCCAAATGCTCTGGAATAGTTCATCCTCATCGGCCCCATGACCCCCAGGGTACCCTGCTGCGAGGGTGTCTGGAACTGTGTAAGCGCCAGAGAACATTCGTGCATGTCATCGAAGGCATTTTCGTCACCGATTACAAAGACCACCTGCTCCCGGGGCGGCACCTGACTGATGATGTGCTCCAGAAGTTCAGGCTCCTCCAGAAGCCGGATGACCTTGCGTGCTTTGACCGAATCGGAGAATTCGGGGTACTGGAGGAGATTGGCGATACCGCTGAAATACACTTTGCCGGGGAAAATGAGGAGTGCAGCCTCGGAGGTGAAAAATGCCAGGCGTCGAACGATCTCCCGAAAATAATCCTCCTCGGCCTGGGTCTCCCGCTCCCGGATGATCCGTTCCATGATCTCGTCCTGCAGGACTTCGTCCTCTACCAGAGACTCGACATAGTAGCGATAAGCTGCCGCTAGAGGGATCCTGCCCGCGGATGTATGCGGCTGGCCGAGGAAACCCATTTCTACCAGTTCGGCCATGATATTCCGCACGGTGGCTGAGCTGAGGTGCAGGTCATACTTCTCCACCAGCTGTTTGGACGCCACAGGCAACCCCGTCGAAACATATTCATCGACGATGATGCGGATGAGCGCTGCCGTGCGTGGGGTGATCATGCTTTGCCTCCCGGTTAGCACTCTGGTTTATTGAGTGCTAAAACCTGACCGTACCTTACCAGATGAATATTTCTTTGTCAAGCATAGCTCAGAGCTTGCGCTCGCACAGACCAGTCTATATAATACCCGTGTCCAATTTCGCTTACGAGGCCGCTATGATCACGCCTTCCGGCAGATTTTCCCGATTCGCTCACTTCTTCACGGATCTGAATCTGACTGAAAAGATCAAACTTCTTTTTTCCGTCCTGGGGCTCACCAGCCCATTTTTCCCGTGGTTCCACTCCTGCAACAACATTCCCGGCAGCTATCAGTGCGTCACCTGGAACGGTTTTCAGTGGGACAATGACATCTACGGCCTGCTTGTCTTCCTCCTTTCGGTGACCGTCCTGATTCTCGTGCTGTATCCCCTGTTCGAGACAACATGGAAACTCTCTCTCGGCCGTGAGCGTCTCTCTACCATGGCAGGCGCTGCGCTGATCCTGCTCGCGATCATGCGACTGCTCACGTTCCAGGGGACCTCGTCCCAGACGACCAGGATCGGGCCGAGCATGGGACTGCTCTTTGTATTCGTCACCGGCCTCGGGATAGTCATCTGCGACAACACGCAGATCGTACAGAAGATGCTCTCCTTCATCCTGACTCCCTCGAACAGAGCTTCTGCTCCTGCCGGCGCTGATGACCAGGAGGACCTGTCTCAGTATGACGACCAGGAGCTGATCGACCTCCTCGATGACGAAGCACCAGCCGAACCTGCGGCAGCCGCTGACGGACAGGACCCCGCCACCACCGGAACGGATATGCAGCAGACACGTTTCTAACCAGATAGAAAGAACACATGGATTCACCTTCTACCCAGATACCGGTCACGGAAGCCCCTTCTACCCCTCCGACTCCCAGAAATCCTTTACTTCTACCCGGGATCATCACCGGTACAGTAGTCCTGGTTCTGCTGATCCTCATCGCCGCTCTGACTGCCAAAAAACCACCCGCAGGACCGGATCAAACGACTCAGGTAGAGATCGAACAGATCTCTATCCCCTACGAGGAAGAGTCGATCGACGACATCAACCTGTTCACCGATGATCAGGATGTCCTCTCCCAGGTAGGCATCAACGGGGTGATCGAGGAACGCTACAACGTCACCCGTGACCGCGACGGCAACGTTCTGAACAAAGAATTGATCGATACCCGGACCGTCATGGAAAAACAGAACCGCATCCTCCGTAAAGGCACGCTTGACCGTGCGGCGACCACGGAGACAGTCAAATCGCTCATGGAGGACTACTTCACCGATTTGAAAAAGGGTGACTTTGCCAATCTCTATCCGCTGCTCAGGGAATCAGACCGTGTGCTGTATTCCGAAGATCGGCTGAAGCAAAGTTCGGATAGCATCGATTTCCTCGTCGAGTCGTACTCTCTCGTCCGCGATCTGAGCTACGAATACCCTCTCTACCTCACGAGCAATAACCCTTCTCTGCAGGCCACCCAGGATGTCCCGCTGGTGACCACGAATACGAATCTCCAGACCCGGCAGGGACTGGTCGCTGTGCTCCCGCTGCGCGTCATATTCAATTCCACTATCGGTCGGCAGGAGCTCGCCTTTGACCTGCGCTTCCTTCATGAAGGGGAAAACTGGAAAGCTACCTACTTCGGTCCGACCGAGATCATCCCTATCAACAAGACCCAGAAACGCGACGATGGCGGCAAAACCTACGGCAAACCGGTGAGCGCCGAGATCACGCTGAAAAACGCTATTTTCTTCCCCAATCTCAACCGGATTTATATCGACTACGTGCTCGCCAACACATCCGAAGCGAACTACACCGAAGACAGGTACGGTGTCCAGCAGATCATCGTCACCAATGCCCAGATCGCCTCCGTGACCCTCTATGACGATCCCCAGACAGCCTATCAGCTGGGAGAAAACGTCTTTTTCCTGCAGGCCTATGATGACGTCTACCTCGGTGAGACCGCGACAGGCCGCCTGCTTTTCTCTCCAGTGCCGGGACCCGAGATCAACATCATCTACGTCACGCTCCAGTTGACGATCGGCGACTTCCTGGTCAATGTCGACTTCGGTGATATCACGCTGGACCGCCAGAACCGTCAGGCACAGTATCTGATAGACAACAGCATCACCGACCCGCTCTCGCTGCCGGCCGATGAAGGCAACTGATCCGCACTGATCAACGATATTACCAACCGGGCCCACGACAGCGTGGGCTTTTGTATCAGCAGGATCGATCGAAAAATGCCCAAAACACTCCCGTCTGCCTTCAGCACCCGTTACGATCACCTTCTCACCTCAGAGGTGATCGGTAGCCTCTGCTATATCCCGCCGTCCGGTAAGGAGATCAGCCTGAGGATCCACCCGCAGCGCACGTCGGCTGAGCAGTTTGAACAGACGGCACAGGCATACGGCTGGAAAATACAGCCGATCCCGGACTGCTTTGGCAGCTTCACGGTCGTACGAGGCACCGGCCCCAGGGTCACCTCGACCCCGGAATACTTCGCGGGGCTCTTCTATATCCAGGAATCAGCCAGCATGCTGCCCCCGCTGATTCTAAACCCCGAGCTTCACAGCGCCATACTCGACATGACCGCGGCCCCGGGGAGCAAAACCACCCAGCTGTCGCACCTGATGAACAACACCGGCGCCATCATCGCCAATGACATGGATCCCCGGCGCATGAAAGCTCTAGCGTTCAACATTGAAAAGCAGGGCTGTCGAAATGTCGCCCTCCGCTGCGGGGATGCCTGCCGTTTCGGAGAGGCACTTCCTGAGACGTTCGACTATGTCCTGCTCGATGCGCCCTGTAGTGCCGAAGGCTCGATCACAAAGGACCCGACCTATTTCACCTACTGGCATGAGAACAAGATACCGAGGCTTGCAGCGCTCCAAAAAGAGCTGCTCACTGCGGCCTTGAAAACGTGCAAAACGGGTGGCACGATCGTCTACTCCACCTGCACGATCGCACCGGAGGAGAACGAGGGTGTCATCGACTGGCTGCTGGAAAACTACGGCGACTTCGTCGAGATCGAACCGATCAAAGACTTCCCCAGCATCCCTCGTTCAGCTATCAGCTCCTGGCAAGACAAAACCTTCAACCCCCAGGTGAATAAAGCCATTCACCTCATCCCGACCGCTGACCAGCACGAATCCTTTTTCATCGCCAGGATCAAGAAGATTAAATCCCTGATCTCGAACGATCCTCAACCCGTTAACTCGTTAACTCGCAAACTCGTTAACCAGCAAGTAATCCTCCCCCAGATCCTCGCCCGCTTCTCCCTCGCCCCTACCCTCTTCGCCGACACCGTCACCACCGAGATCAACGAGCAGTACTGGCTGTCCGGTCAGGACCTGCATACGTTCCTCTCTGACTTCCCGCTCAAGATCGACCGCAGCGGCATGCCACTTGGTCGCGAGACACAGAAAGGATTCCGCATGGCATTCCCTTTTGCCCTGGCCTACGCTCAGCACGGCAAGCAGAACGTAGCTCAGCTCGACGAAGCTAACGCCAGACAGTTCATCCGTGGGAATACCGTATCGTGCCTGAACGAAGATGAACTTGAGGCCGGGCAGGTGCTGGTAGCTCATGAAGGTATGGGGCTGGGCCGCGCTCTGTTCACCGGGGAAAACCCACTAAAAAACCAGACCCCACCGGAATTCGTGCTGAGGAACGGCTGAAACAACTTGATCGGAACCAACAAAAAGAGACGCCACAGCGCGTCTCTTTTTGTAAAAGGACAGGATCGTCTTATGCCGAAACTGCT
>MNZT01000113.1 GCA_001873755.1 Candidatus Wirthbacteria bacterium CG2_30_54_11
AAGGTCTTGGCAGACGGGGGCTATACCGGAGAGAAGTTTGCTCATGAAGTGGAGTTCCTGATCAAGGCAGAAGTTGAGATTGCGAAACGAAATGAGCTTCATACGTTTGCGGTACTACCAAAGAGATGGGTGGTCGAGAGATGTTTTGGATGGCTAGAAAAGTCACGAAGGCTTTGGAAGAACTGTGAAAGAAAGACTAATTCGTCATTGCAAATGATGGTCTTATGTTTTCTCGTTATCCTATTGAAAATATTTTGAACAGGCTCTTACGACGGTGCAATACTTCCAGATGGGAATAGATGAATGCCATAATATCTCGGATTTTATTCTCAATCGTCTTGTTTGTTCTTACTCTTGTCTCCGGCTTCATCGTCGCCATCACCGACAACCCCTATAATATAGTCTTCTTTACCATCCACAAGCTGTTCGCCTTGGTAACCACGATCGTGACTGGTATCGCGATCTACCAGATGCAGAAGGGTATCGGGCTGAAGCCTGTGGTTGTCTTCTTGGTGGTGGTGTCAGTTCTGTTCGTCATAGCCTTATTCTCATCCGGGGCGATGCTCAGCATTCAGAAGACTCCTGCGTCAGCGGTGCTGATCGTGCATCGCATCGTACCGGTACTGATGACCGTCAGCGCAGGGGCGACAGTGTTTTTTCTCACGAGCGGGAAATAACAGCGAACAGCTTCGGATTATTGTAGAGACGAGGCAGTGCCTCGTCTCTTTTCTGGTTTGTAGGACCTCACCCTGCCCTCTCCTCACAGGAGAGGGGGAACTTATTCCTTGGTCCATAGGTCCAGGAACTGGAACATTTTCTGGTTGATGGGCTGGTAGTCGTGGGACTGCAGGACAGCGGTCTGCTGGATATAGGGCAGATCACGGTAAGCTTCCAATTCATGGCCGCAGTTCTGGATCATGCCGTTGATGGCGTCCAGGGTGAATTCGAAATGGCACTGGAAGCCGTAGACGCGAGGAGTGTAGCGGACTATCTGGCGGGGGCAGCCTTTGCTCGCGGCCAGCACTTCCGCCTTGGGTGTCAGGCCGGGCATGTCGCCGTGCCAGTGGCCGACCTGGAATACTTCGGGGAATTTTGAAAAACAGGGATCCTGCCTGCCGGCCTCGGTCAGGGTCAGGTCAAACACGCCGATCTCGCGGTTCGGGCTGTGGTCAAACTTGGCACCGAGCGCTTCGCCTATGAGTTGAGCTCCGAGACAGACGCCGAGTACGAAAATGTCGGTATCGATCACCTGTCTTATGAAAACAATTTCTTCTGCGGCATGGAAATGAGGGCATTCGGCTTCGGTGGTGGCAGGTGACTGGGGTCCGCCCATCACTACCAGCAGATCGATGGTAGTCGGGTCGGAGGGGAAGCGGTCACCCATGTACAGGCGGGTGCAGGTCAGCTGGTGGCCGCGGTCGCGCACCCAGGCGGAGATGGCGGCCGGGGATTCGAACGATTCGTGCTGGATGATGTGGACGTGCATACAGAGACCTCTGGTGATCGAAGGTAGGGCCGTTGCATGCAACGGTTCTACAAAATTATGAAATGCTGTAGATACCACCACCCTGGTTTCTCACTTTGCCCTTGATTTCCAGCATGGTGAGCAGCGCGGTCACTTCGGCAGCTGACTTCCGACTCAGCCTGACGATACTGTCGATGTGGAGCGGTTCGCTTTCGATCAGTGTCAGGATGGAGGCTTCTGCAGGAGAATCAGGAATGGTCTTGCGCGCTTCGACCTGCCTGATCGTCTGCTCGATATTGAGTTCATCCAGGATATCCTGGGCGCAGGTCACCGGGATGGCTCCCTTCTGGATCAGGTGGTTGGTGCCGATGCTCTGGGGGCTGTAGATGCTGCCCGGGACGGCAAAGACATCGCGGTTCTGCTCCAGCGCAAAACTGGCGGTGATGAGCGCACCGCTTTTTTCTCCGGCTTCAATGACTACCGTGCCCAGGCTGAGACCGGAGATGATGCGGTTGCGCATGGGGAAAAAGGACGGCTGGGGCATGGTGCCGAGCGGGAACTCAGAGATGAGGGCGCCATGTTCCATAATATTTTGAGCGAGCTTCAGGTTGGTCCTGGGGTAGATCTGATCTACCGCTGACCCGAGGACCGCGAGGGCGCTGCCACTAGCTTTTAGGCAGCTTTCATGGGCTATCGCGTCGATCCCCAGCGCCAGTCCGCTGACGATGGTCAATCCGGCTCGGCTCAGTTCGGCTGCCAGCCGTTCGGCGACCTGCCGGCCATAGCTCGTGACCTTGCGCGTGCCGACGAGTGCGATCGAAAGGCTGGTTTCCGCTGGCAGCGTACCGCGGACATAGAGCAGGGCAGGAGGCAGGTAGATCTGTTTGAGCAGGGCAGGGTAGGCTTCGTCTTCCGGAGCCAGCAGCAGGACGCCTGCTTTTTCGACTTTTTCCATTTCCAGATCAGGGTCGATGGTCGCTTTCGTCTTCCAGCTTTCGACCACGCGGGCCGGGAAGCCGGACTTTTCGACCTCAGTGGACGATGCTTCCCAGGCGGCTTCCGCCGAGCCGAACCGTTCGATCAGCCGGGCGATGGTGGCCGGACCGATGCCGTCGAGGCGGGTGAGGGAGAGGAGGTATTTTTTTGATGATGACATGCGAGGTAGGAAGTAAGAAGTAGGATGTATGAAATCACCACAGTGCGGCTTTTCCAAGCCGCGGGATGGGGTTGCGGCGTTGTGAACCCGGTGCGAAGGCAGCACGTCAGAGATACGAATCGCGTTTATCTTTTTTCAGCTTGTCCACGAGCTGTTTGACCTCTTCGGCGCGGTCCATGGGGCAGATGAGGGTCGCATCCTCCGTGTCGATCACGATCATATTCTGGAGTCCGATGGTTGCGATCAGGCGGTCCGAGGAGGAGTAGATGAGAGAATTCTCCGTATCGACGCCTTCATGCTGGCCGAAGACAAAATTGGACCCCTTGTTGGCCGGGAGGATGGTTTTGACAGTCTTCCAGCTGCCGATATCGTCCCAGCCGATGTCGGACGGGATGACGACGATGTTGTGCGCTTTTTCCATGATCGCCGTGTCGATCGGCTCTTTGGGGAGCGTCGGATAGAGGGCGCGGATAGTGCTCTGCTCGTCGCGCGTACCTATGGCGGCAGCGATGCGCATGAGAGGCTCGTACAGTTTCGGTGCATGCAGGCGATAGGCCTCGAGCAGTACTTCGGCGCGGGCGATGAAAATGCCGGCATTCCAGAAATAATTGCCGGCCGCGAGAAAAGCGTGGGCGGTCGGCAGATTTGGTTTTTCTGTAAAAGCTTTGACCTTGAATATTTCCTGATCGTGTATACAGGCAAAGCTGTCGCCGGAAGAGATATAGCCGTAGCCGGTGGCAGGATGGGTGGGCTGAATGCCCAGAGTGACGATGACATCGTGCCGGGAGGCAATGGTTTCGGCGACCTTCAGCAGTTTGATGAACTCTTTGCCTTTTTGAATGACATGATCAGCATGGAGCGAAGCGAGGATGGCTTTGGAATCTCTGGCTCTCACATAGCACGCTCCCAGACCTATGACCGGTGCGGTGTCCCGTCTGTCCGGTTCGGTGATGATGTTGGCCGGGGGCAAGGCAGGGAGCTGTTCTGCGATCTGGTCAGTATGTGACTGGGCGGTCACCACAAATATATGTTCGAGCGGGATGAGGGACAGGATCCGCTTGACCGTTTCCTGGATCATGGAGCCGTGTCCGGTCAAGTTCAGGAGGTGTTTGGGAAAGTGGCTGCGGCTGACCGGCCACAGTCTGCTGCCGCTGCCGCCGGCAGGTATGATGGCGTACATGGGCGATTTCCTCAGATAGGGGGTCGCAGGAGCGAAGTGATCTGACGGTACATGGAGGTCAGCTTTGGCGGGGCAGAGAGGTCCGGCAGTCTGAGGTGAGTGATCGCCGTATCCGAAAAGGTGAGAAGCCTGAAATACGGGGAAGGCGCGGTGTTATCGGTATCTAGATAACTGTTCAGTTCCCGCTCCTTCAGGAGGGCGGATTTGTTTTCGAGGAACACTCTCGAGGGCTGAATGTAGGAAAAATATGGTTTTTCCGCGTCCGGTTCGAGAGAAAGGGAGGTACGCGGTGCCGGGTTCCACAGCCACCCCAGGACAAATCCGATACCGATGATGAGCAGTGGCTGAACAGTCCATTGCAGATTGTTCCGGCGAGACGGAGCGGGAGGCTCGGCTGCCGGCAGAGCAGAGGACGAACTCGCCGTGTAGTCCTGTCCCGGATGAGGTCCAAATGAGAGGATCTGCGGCCCGGGTGCAGCGTGAGGCCTTTGGTTCAGGGTCAGGGTCTGGTTGGCATACGCCGGACCGGCAGAAAATGGGGAGGGCGTATCCATGAGTTCGAGGATATCGATGTCCTCGGTTTCTTTGGCGAGTGAGAATTTCAGGATCGCGAAAAGGAGCATGAAATAAATGACCGGCACTGCCTGGAGCCAGCCATGTCCGGCGTTCAGATAGAACACTACGGGGCAGATGAGGGCGAGCAGGATCTCGACGAGCAGATTTTTCAGACTCGGGTAAATGAGGACGACCAGCACTGCTGTCAGGGCTGAAAAATTACTGAGCGACAGCCTCAGACCTAGTGCCACGTAGGACCAGGTTTCTAAAATGAGGATATTGAAAAGCGGTGAACGGTACAGAAGGTCAATCATGCTGCCTCTTTAGTTGAGGCCGATCACGACCACGATATCCGTCGACTGGCCGGGGTAGAGTTGAGCTTTCATGTCGGGTGTATAGGCACCCGCGATTGCCTTGCGTACAGCTTCGGCCTTTGGTGAGTCTGATGCGGCAAAAAAGATGGTGGTGGTCTGATAATCAGACCGGTCGGCATTGGCTACTTCTTTGACATTGAATTCGGCTGCATTCAGGAGATCTCCTGCGGTTCTGGCCGCACCTCTGACCCCGCTGCCGTTCAGCACCGACACCGAGACATCGGAGGTTACGATAGGCGTCGAACTGGCACCTTCTTTGAGTCTGATAGCGAAATCGTCAGCCCAGGCCTGGTAGAGCGCAGTTGCGGATGTCAGTTTTCGGGCGGCATTCTGTTCTGCCCGGTCGTGAAAATAGGGGGAAAAAGTGAGGGCGCGGAGATAGGGATTCTCGGAGGTCCCTGCGGGGCCGGAGGAGTCCGGATAGGGGATAGAGGATCTGGAAACAGGGGTGTTCCGGGTAAGCATGAAGAGCCCGAAGCTGATGACGATGCAGCCGAGTCCCAGGAGGATCAGTCCGGCAGGAAATCGCCTGGGAGCGGATCCGCGTTTGGTGATAAAGCTCAGATGGACTTCCGGCTTGGAAAAAGTTTTGAAATGGGGGTGATCCTGGTTGGATGCTACCTTGCCGGGCGCAGCGACCGGAATCGGTGCTCCCCGATCGGTGTCGCCGTCCGGAGCTGGGTCCGTTGCCATTTCCTGGACGGGAGACAAGGGGACTGAGGGGCCGGGAAGTTCGATGGTTTCGGGCAAGGGGGCTTGGGTGGCGACAGGTTCCGGTTCTACCGGGATAGTGATCAACGTCGAGGGGGGGGCGATAGAGATGCTGATCGGAGTTTCCCTTTTCAAATGCTCCTGAAGACCAGGCTGCTCCCCGAGAGGAGAAGATCCGGGAGGCAGAGCAGTATCGATCGAGGGGATCCGGACGTTGACGATCAGAGGCGGTTCAGTTTCCTTGAAGGTAAGTTTGATTTTGCGCGCCAGCGCCTGGGATACGCCTCTGACCGTCTCCGAGATCTGTTTGGCCGTGGAATCAGAAAAAGCCTCCGGGGAAGGGTACACCGCGCTGATCTTGGCCGAAAGTTTTGGTCCTATGCCGGGTATGGCCCGCAGTCGCTGCTCAAACGAAACCGTTGTTTCCATGCGCGCAGCTTCACCCGCTCCGGGGAGCGAGGCATCGCCCGCTCTGTTGAGCGAGGCTTCGCCTGCGGACGGCTGAAAAAAAAGTTTACCCAGGCTGGATTTTGTTTTATTTTGCTTGGCTTCCATAGAGGTGCACTCATAAGAAAGTTAGAGGGCAGCAGATGACAGTTCTTCTTCGATCCTGAGGAGCTGGTTGTATTTGGCAGTGCGCTCACTGCGGGCAGGGGCTCCGGTCTTGATCTGGCCGACGCCGGTACCGACTACGAAGTCAGCAATGGTGGTGTCCTCGGTCTCGCCGCTGCGGTGAGAGACGACATTGGTCCAGTTGTTCTTCCGGGTCAGGGCGATGGCATCGAGGGATTCAGAGATAGAGCCGATCTGATTGACCTTGACGAGCAGGGAATTGCAGACATCCTGCTTGATGGCTTCATCGATCCGTTTGATATTGGTCACCAGGAGATCGTCACCGACGAGCTGATGCGTTTTGCCCAGGGTCTGATTGAGCAGCTTCCAGCCGGCCCAGTCATCCTCGGCCAGCATGTCTTCGAGGGAAAAGATGGGATATTTTTCGCACCAGCCTTTGATCTTCTGTACCCAGGCCGAGGAGTCCAGTGTCTCGCCTTCTTTTTTCAGTACATACATGCCGTCTTTATAAAATTCAGAGGCAGCCGCATCGAATCCGAGTACGATGTCAGTCCCGGCCTTGTATCCTGCCTGCTCGATAGCCTGGAGCAGGATGTCGACCGGTTCGGTATTGGAGCTGATCTCGCTGGGAGCAAAGCCGCCTTCGTCGCCGACCGTGATGGTGTAGTGGTTTTTTTTCAGGATTGTCTTCAGCGTCTGATAGACTTCGACTCCTGCCCGCAGACGGTCGCGGTAGGCAGGGATGGCTTTGGTGGTCGGGATGATGAAGAATTCCTGCACATCGGTCGCCCAGTTGGCGTGTTTGCCGCCGTTGAGCACATTGAACATGACCTGGGGGAGCAGCATGTTCTCGTTTGCGGAAAGCCGGCCGATATAGCGGTAGAGCGGCAGTCCGGCATCCTGCGCAGCAGCCCGCATGACCGCCATGGAGACGCCGAGGATGGCGTTGGCGCCAAGGTTGGATTTGGTCTCGGTGCCGTCGAGGTCGATCATGAGCTGGTCGAGGCCTCGCTGGTCGCCCGGGTCCTTGCCGGAGACGGCTGCGGCGATCGTGGTATTTACATTATTGACTGCTTTGAGCACACCTTGACCCAAGTACCGTCCGGGATCACCATCTCTGAGCTCCAGTGCTTCATGGGAGCCGGTCGACGCGCCGGAGGGGACTGCGGCTCTGCCCATGACGCCATTTTGCAGTGTCACATCTACTTCTACGGTTGGATTGCCTCTGGAGTCAATGATCTCGCGGGCATGAACGAGGGAAATGGTAGACATGTAAGTGGCATCCTCGTGAAGAGTAAAGTCAGGATCAAAGCAGCCGAATAGTACCATAGAACAGCGGGTACTGCCATACATTATGTCTTCCAAAAGAGGCGTCTCGACATCACGTCGGGGCGCCTCTTTGGAAATGATCGTAAGTTGTCACTCTGAGTTCCGCGAAGGTACGTCGTTCCCGCTTCGACGACTCAGCGACCGCCTCAGGGCGAGTCTCGTTTTAACGGAGGCGAGCGCGAACGACGTACCGAAGAGCCTCCTTGGTGTACTGGGAATCAATGCAGACCCTTCGCCCTTCGCCCTTCGACTACGCGAGGCTTCGCTCAGGGCTCAGGGTGACATGCCTATGACCTGTCTGTCTATGCGACAAAGACCTTGTGGAATTTTTCCAGTTTGGAGAGCATGGAAGCGAGTTCTGCTTTGGGCGGGAGGAGGGTGGTGCGGAAGTGATTGGTGCCCGCCCGCTGCCCGAATCCGCTGCCCGGGACGAACAGGATGCCGGTTTCCTCGAGCAGAGTTGTGCAGTAGTCCACGTCAGTCTTGCCGGCGGGGAGATCGAGATGAGGGAAGGCGTACATGGCGCCTTGAATCTCGGCGGTATGCATGCCGGGGATACGATTGATGCCTTCGTACATGAGCTTGGCTTTTTCCTCGAGATTGCGCTGGAGCTCCTTGTATTCACGATCGTAGATGGTAAAGGAGGCCTCGCCTGGTCTGGGAGGAGTTACCATGAGCCCCATCGCCACCTGGCCGATGTGGTTGGCGCAGAGCGATACGCTTTGAATCTTCACCATCTGGTCGTAGACCTCGGTCGGGATATTGCGCATTTCCATGTAGCCCATCCTCAGTCCGCACTCGCCGACCGCTTTGGAGCCACTGTGAAAGCTGAAGAGCGATACGTCGTCAGCCTTTAGCTCGAGCACATGTTTGGCAAAGGAGTAGAATTTGTTTCCGTTGAAAATGTTGTCCTGGTAGACCTCGTCCGCGAGAATGGTGAGGTTATGCTCCTGGGCGAACTTGATGGTGTCGATGATATCGTGCTCCGGGAGTACGTCACCGGTCGGATTGCCCGGATTGATGACGACGAGCGCTTTGATGTCGATACCCCGCTTTTTGGCTTCGCTGTAGGCACGTTCCATCTCCGCCACATTGGTCTCCCAGTCGTGCTCTTCGTCGAGATAGTAGCCGACCGCCTGCCCTCCCAGCGCCGTGATACTGGCAGAGTAGAGCGGATAGCGGGGAACCGGGATCATGATGCCGGTCTTCGGGGAAGAGATGATAGCCTGAAGAACGCTCTTCACGGCGGGGCTGGCGCCGTCCGTGAGCATGATCATGTCAGGGCTGGCCGGGATACTGTCGCGGCGGGTGATGAATTCGGCGACCTGTCTGCGTACATATTCCAATCCGGCGCTCTCGGTATAGCGTCCAACCGTACGGGTGATATCGATGATGGTGCGGGCCCGCTGATGGAGATCGGCATGGATGACCTCATTGCCGTTCTGATCTTTGATGGAGGTGCCGATCAGGTCCGGCGAGGTCACGAGCGCAAGTACCTGTCTGAGGTAGCTGAGAGGCCGCTGTCCCAGCTCCTGGGGGTTGCCGAGGTTGCACTTGACGATGGTGCGGCCTTCTTTTTCCATCTGCCCAGCTCTGGTGACGAGCGCGCCGCGTACTTCGTATTGCATGTCGATGACGTTCTTCGAGATGTCGTTGAGGGTGAGCATCGGTTCTCCTGTCCATACAAGGAATTGTTGATACAAACGTAGTCATAGTACCAAAAATGGCGATTCTACGCAAAGTACTGCCACCGGCGGGCTGAAAGGCTGCTCAGGCAAAGAAGCTGCCCGAGAGGTCGTGGGGTGTAATGAGGTCAAACGACGCAGTGGGGTAGGCGGTGGCGAAGGCTGATGGAATTCGGGTTTTGCGGTTCTGGTTCCATTTGAACTCAAAGGCTGACAGATGGTCCGTTGATTCTTCGAGATAGTCGATCTCCTGCTGACCATAGGTGCGCCAGAAGAAAGGGCGGTTGGTACGGTCATGATAGTGATTCTGCTCGATGCGTTCGGTTACGGCGAAATTTTCCCAGAGCGCCCCGGTATCCGGTCTGCTTTCCAGTGGGGAAAAGTTGTCGATGAGGGCATTTCTGATTCCCAGATCCCAGAAATAGATCTTGCGGGACTTCGTGATCTCGGAACGCAGGTTCCGCCGGTAGCCGCCGAGGCGGTACAGGATAAAGGTATCCTCGAGGAGCTGAATATACCGCTGGACTACTGTTTGATCTATGCCGAGCTGAATGGCAAGTTCCTGGTATGACACCTCCGAACCGATCTGGAATGCGAGCAGCCGCAACAGTGAAGTGAGTATCTCTGTTTTTTTGACGGTCTGATAAGCAAAAATATCCTTGAATACATAGCTGTTGACCAGCTCCCTGAGGAGGCCGGGAGCCTGGCGTTCGTCGGCCAGAGCTGCGTCCGGGTACGACCCAAATCTGAGCAGTGAGGGCAGAGCCCGCTGCCGGGTCAGGAGCGAGGACGTGGTATGCAGTTCCTGCAGGGTCAGGGGATAGAGGTGAAATGTCCGCTGGCGTCCGGCCAGAGATTCGGCGATCTGGTTGGACAGCTCAAAACTCGATGATCCGGTGGAGATCACCTGGACTTGGGGATATTCATCCACGAGGATCTTGAGCACCAGTCCTATGTTGGCGATCCTCTGCGCTTCGTCCAGGACGATGAGGTCGAGATTCTGTAGTGTCGGTCCGATCGAGCCGATAGTTTCGTAGGCAAATACCGACCGGACGTCCTGATAATCACAGTTGAAGTATTCCGACCGGACCTGCGCTTTCGCTACGATCTCCCTGACCAGTGTCGTCTTGCCGACCTGGCGGGGCCCGTAGATGATGACGGCAGGCTGTTTGGAGCCTCCGGGCAGCAAGACTGATTCGATTATGGATTGTAACTGGCGGGCTATGGTCATGGCGTTTAGCGTAATTACATGAGTTGCGTCATGATATTAACATGAATTGCATGACTTTACAAATACAAGTCTTGTACACTCGAAGATGAGCCTGAACGAGGGTACGAAATCGAGACGAAGACGAGCCTGAATGGTTGACGCAAAAAACGAAGGGGGTCATACTATTTGGATGATACTACAAATGGATGATTCACGGCTCCGGACACTCGATCAAATCAAGGCCTTCCTGGGTTCAAATCAGTTCGACTTTCGCATCAAGATAAAAAGCGAAGCGTACCAATGGGTCAATGACAGACTGATACAATTCA
>MNZT01000119.1 GCA_001873755.1 Candidatus Wirthbacteria bacterium CG2_30_54_11
CACGGCTATGGCGCGATCGCCGCTCTGAACGACACAGATGCCGCCGAGGGTATAGGTGCCGTTCAAAATACTTGGCTGTCTGGATACCCAACGCGAGATGACGGTCTGGGGGTCGATGGCGCGGTCGATGTAGATATTTTCGGCGTAGATGTCGGTGGTGAATCCGGCATCGCGGATGCGGGTCACGAGGTCGCGGCCGGTGGAGTCCAGATGGTTGCCACCTTGGTAGCCGTAGATCGCCAGATCGCCGGCATAATTCATGCTTGTTTCATAGATCGCAGGATCGACAGCAATGCCGGCAGCCTGGTGCTGTTCGCGTTGGGCGTTCAGCTCGGTCAGGATAGCCTGCTCCATGGCGAAGTTCTGCTGAAGACCCAGAGCACTCAGATCTTCGGGACCGCTGACGGGGACGATTGGCTCGGGCTTCGGAGCCTCAGGCTCAGTCGGGGCAGTTTCTTCGGGAACCACGGCGGTAGCGGCGGCGGTTTCAAATAACCAGGACCGCGAGCTTGCCAGGGTACCGCCGTTAATCCCTTCGGTCGCGGGGTCGAGCGTCACCGTGTACTGGGTGGACGGCTGATAATCAGTCAGCGGAGTAAAGATCAGGGCGTTGTTGCGGAATTCATAGCTGCCCTCGATGGCAGGGCTGATGGCCATAACTCGTGTGTAGGACGAGGACTTCAGCGACTGGTTGAATACGGCTTTGACCTGACTGCGCAGGGGTACATTGCGGCTGCCGTCTACGGGCGAGGCATCGAGCACCTGCAGCGCCGCAGCGGTGGTGAAGGTCGTGCGATACGAATTGAGCAGCGCTCTGCCCGACTGCGCCGTGACCGTCACGGGGATTTCGATGACATAGGTGGTATCACCGGTGAGCAGCGCGGCAGGGACGAGCGCCAGATCACGGCGATCTGCCGACCACTGTGCAACCATCGGAAGTTCTGGTGTCGCGGTATAGATGAAGGTGTCGGTTTGCACCGGAAAATTGAAACGAAGATTCAACTGGCTGTCCAGCCGGACGCCGGTCGCTCCGTCAGCAGGGACGAAATTCACGATGCTGAAATAATCTGTCTGGAACGGTACTGCGGTATGACAGATCAGGGTGGTGTTTGGCAGTGTCCGACCGAATATGTCCCTGAGCGAAATGAATTGAACCGTATACTCGGTCCCCTGCTGCAGCACCTGATCCGGGATGATGTCGACGGTCGTCACAAAGGGCAGCGGGATGATCGTATCTCGCCATTGAATGTTGTAGTCGGTCCCCGGGTAGATCTCAAGCAGCTTTGAGAGCTGATATTTGAAGATCGGTTTGGAAAAATGGACGACGAAGGAGCTGTCAGTGGTCGTCTCCCCTGCCGCATTCTGCAGGGTCCGGAATTCCACCCGGGCCGGGGTCCCGTAGGCGATGTAGAGCAGATAGCCGAAACAAATCACGCCGCCGATCAGACACAGGTACCGCGAAATCTTTTTTGCCAACGGCTGGCGATGCAGGATCACCGATTCTGCACCGATGGCTGCCCAGGTGAGTATGGCGACGCCCAGGGTCATGATCAGGAAGACCGCGACATAGAGAAGGATGGAGCGTAGCAGAAATAATCCCAGGAAGAGCAGCGCTACCACCGGCAGGATAAAGCCTATCCATGAGTACCGGTTCGAAGCCGGAGCCGGTGGCTGAGCTGGTACATCCCTGCGCGGTACGGTCCAGGGAGTCTGTCCATTGCCGGCAGGCGGCTGGTCAGCCGGTTGGCCGTCAGTGTCCGATGGCGGCGAAGCATCCAGCTCATGAATCGAGGGAACAGTTGATTCAGTAGGTTCTTTTTCAGGCATGCAGGTATACCCAGATGGAAATAAGGTTTACCAGTATACCACAGGTATTTTGCAGATTGCATCAGCCGAAAAGTGCGCGAAGTTGCGCCTCGATCTGCACCAGCCAGTCGCGGCCGAATTTCTGGAAATGCAGCCTGGCGGTCCGGTCGGCGATTTTCCAGTCAGAGTGATGACGGTACAGCGTCTGCTTCTGGACATCAGTCGGCGTTTTGAAAAATTCAAAGAACAGGATGCCGTTTTTGATCCAGATTTTTGAAATACCTGCGCGATAGGCCAGGAGGCGCAGATTGAGCAGGGTGAGCAGATTATTGACCGGGAGCGGCAGCTGTCCGAACCGGTCCATCATCTCCCCCATGAGTTCCCGGACCTCTTGCTCAGTCGCCAGTTCACTCATGCGTTGATAAATCGCCATTTTCTCGGTGTCGCTCCTGATGTACTCCTCCGGGATGGAGGCGCTGAGCGGCAGGTCGACCGAGACGGTATCGATGAGCGCGTCTATAGCTTCGCTCTCAGTCTGATAGGCGGCATGCTCAGGGTCGAGCAGCTGGGATTGCCGGGCAATGGCTTTTTTCAGCAGTTTGGAATACAGCTCAAATCCGATGCCTTCGATGTGGCCGCTCTGTTCGATGCCGAGGATGCTGCCGGCTCCCCTGATCTCCAGGTCCCGCAGCGCGATCGAGAGTCCGGACCCCAGCTCGGTGTGCTCTTTCAGCGCATCCAGCCGTTCGCGCGCCGGCGCGGTCAGTTTTTCTTCCCGGAACAGAAAGTAGGCATACGCCTGACGGTCAGACCGCCCGATGCGGCCTTTGAGCTGATAGAGCGACGACAGGCCGAAATCCTCGGCCCCGATCACGAGCATGGTATTGGCGGCCGGGATGTCGACGCCGTTCTCCACGATGGTGCTGGATACCAGGACATCAAGCTTGCCGTGGACGAACGCGTGCATTTTTTCTTCCAGTTCCTCGCTGTCCATCTGGCCGTGACCGACGGCGATGCGGGCCCGAGGCACAAGTTCCGCGACCCGCCGGGCAAAGGTATCGATGGAGCGCACACGGTTATAGATGAGGAACACCTGCCCTCCCCGGTCCATCTCCGCTTCGATGGCGTTTTTGATGGTCGATTCGGCATACGGCTGCACGTAGGTCGCTATGCTCAGGCGGCCTTTGGGCGGAGTGGCGATCAGGCTCACGTCGCGGATGCCGCTCAGTGCCAGGTTCAGTGTGCGCGGGATAGGAGTGGCCGAAAGTGACAGAATGTCTATATGGGTTCTGAGCGCCTTTATCTTTTCCTTGTGCGTGACCCCGAACCGCTGCTCCTCGTCCACGATGAGAAATCCGAGGTCAGAAAATTTCACATCAGGGGAAAGCAGACGATGCGTCCCGATGATGATATCCAGTTCGCCAGACTTCAAAGACGCCAGAGTTTCCAGATTTTCCTTTGGGCTGCGCATGCGGCTGAGCAGGCCGATTTTTGTACTGTAGGGCGCCAGGCGCTCGGAGAATGTGCGGAAGTGCTGTTCGGCCAGGATGGTGGTGGGACAGAGGATGGCCGCCTGCTTTCCGCCGTTCACGGCTTTGAATGCCGCTCTGATGGCGACCTCGGTCTTGCCGAACCCGACATCTCCGCAGACGAGCCGGTCCATGGGCTTGGCAGTGCACATGTCTTTGATCACCTCTACGATAGCACGCATCTGGTCAGTCGTTTCCAGGTACGGGAAACTGGCTGCGAGCTCCCGTTCGAGATAATCATCCTCAGGGAAAGCAAATCCGGTGCTGGCGGCGCGTCTGGCATACAGTTCGAGCAGCTCCCGGGCGATAGCGGCCGTGTCTACTTCGGTCTTGCGCCGTTCGCGCGTCCAGCTCTTGCCGCCCAGCCGGCTCAGGGTGACGGTTTCTTTGTCCTTGCCGGCATACTTGGACAGCTTGTAGATCTGACTGGTCGGGAGATACACCTTGTCTTCATCGGCAAATCTGAGCAGCAGGTATTCTCGCTCTATGCCAGCTGCCTTCATCTGCATCACGGCTTCAAAAATACAGACGCCATGGTCGCTGTGTACGACCAGATCGCCTTTTTCGACCGTGTAGAGGAAATGCTTGTACTGCTTCCTGATGTAGCCCGAGGTCTGGTGGGTCGACTGCACCAGTCCGAAGATCTCATAGTCGCTGAAAACATTGAATCCGAGGCTGCCGCCGGCGAACCCCTGCACCGGGAACAGGCCTGCATCCAGCTCCTGAAAAGTGATCTGGTCTGAGATGTCATCGCGGCCTTCAAATATTTTCCCGTAGATGCGCGTCCGGCTTTCTGAGAGCGAGTCTTTCAGCCTCCTGGACTGCGCGCTGATGATCAGCGAAGGAACTTCGGGACCGGTGTGATCAAGCAGCGAGGTATAAAAGTTTTTGAGCTTTCCCTGTGCGCTGAGCAGCGGCTGGGCATCGAATGTAAGCGCATATTTCCCCTCGCTGTCGCACCAGATCCATACGGGCCGTGGTACGATCGTCAGTTCGTGTACAAATTTGTTCGTGGCCAGATCTTTTTCATCCGGCTTCAACAGTGATTCATCCACTATCAGCTGTGCTCCCCCGGTATAGTCCCAGAGGTTTCCGGTGAAGGACGCTGCCGTCAGCGAAGGAATATATATCGAGGTGATCTGGTTCTGCCGGCTTCTCAGTGACCGCTGGTCCTGCGGATCAAAATAGCGCAGGGAAGCGATCTCATCGCCCCAGAATTCAATCCTGACCGGATAGCTGAGCGTCGAGAGGTAGATGTCGACGATGCCGCCCCGGCGGCTGAACTGGTTCACGCCGGTCACCATATCGCTGGGCAGATAACCGAGAGCCGCACAGCGGTCAGCGAAGTCGTGAAGTGCCAGGGTTTGCCCAAAAGCGAGTGACAGTCCTGTGGTCCGGAACTCCTGAGCAGCAGGTACAGCCTGGTCGAAGTAGGAGGTGTCTGCGACGAGCAGGCGTTTTCTGCCTTTGGAAAAATCCTCCAGGTCATGAAAGGACGAATGCTTCAGGCAGCCGGTCTGGGCATGCACTGGTTCGTGGAATCCCAGGATATCAGCCCAGCTCCTGATCCGTCCGTATACCTGTTCGGTCTCGTATTCGTCGCGGGTGACCCAGATTATCGGTGTAGCTGTTTTTGCTTGCTGCGAGACAAGGGCTGCTAAAAGCAGCTCTCGGATCTGGGGGCAGGCCTTGATCCTCTGTTCCCTGTCTTCTTTGAGCGTATTTAAAAGCACTGCTGATCTCAGCAGTGCGGAAGTGAACCTCTGTTGTCTTCGTTCGTCGGTCATGGAGATCCCTTAGATCGTATCGGCAGAGTCAGACGGCTGCGCCCGGTTGACCTGGTTCATGGCGGCGCTGAGGCTGCCAGTCACGATCAGGCGCACCGCTTCGATCACGCTTCTGGTGACTTCTGTCAGCTGATCCATCTCTCCGGCCGAAAAACTACCGAGCACAAAACCTGCCGCATCACTGTAGGATTTGTGGGTTTCTCCTCCCGCAAACCATTCTTCCCTGCCCACCCCGATCCGTAAACGCAAAAAATCAGCGCTTCCGAGGTGCTGGTGGATGGAAGCGACCCCTTTGTGTCCGCCGTCGCCGCCATTTTTTTTCAGCCGCACCGTGCCGATGGGCAGGTCGACATCGTCATGGATGACGAGCACATCTGCCGGCTGCAGTTTATAATAATTCATAAAAAGCGTGACCGCTTCGCCGGAAAGGTTCATGTATGTCTGAGGTTTGAGGCAGATGACAGCCTCGCTATCTATGACGCCTCGCGCCGCAACCGCTTTTTTCTTTGTATCCTGCTCCCACGGGGCATCTATGGTCGCCGCAAGCGCATCGACCAGTATGAATCCGGTGTTGTGACGGGTCCTCTCATATTCTCTGCCGGGGTTACCGAGTCCGACGATGAGCCTCACAGAAAGACCTCCAGCAGTTTCGGTATAAAGAGGATCGCTCCGCCGATGACCGCAGACGCGGCGGCGAAGAGTACGGCACCGGCTGCCACATCCTTGGCGCTGCGCGCCAGATCAGAGAATTCGGGAGAGGCGAGGTCGACGACGATCTCGGCGACGGTATTGACCATCTCCAGGATGAAGACCTGCGAGATCAGGATGACGAGGATCACCCACTGAAGGGAGGAAAAATTCAGGATCCAGGCAAAGATGAGCGTGCAGGTCCCGATGAAGGCATGGATCCACATGTTCGGCTGCGTGAGCAGCGCATGGGAGATGCCGTTGCCGGCATAGCCAAAGCTTTTTTGAAGCCGCTGTAACCTCTTCTTCATCAGGATCTTCCGTCGTGAGGAAAAAGGATCTTTTCCATGAGTCCGGTCATCTGTTGATATCCTTTATCAGTTTCATGATCATACCCAAGCAGATGCAAAAGGCCGTGGACGAAAACATAGTGCAGCTCTTCGTCAAACGGTATCCCTGCTTTCCGGGCATTTTCCCTGATCTGCGGCAGGCAGAGGTACATGTCCCCGAGGATGCGGATATCGAGCTTGGGTGGCCGGATGAACTCCGGGCTCTGCTCTAAAGCAAAAGTGATGGTATCCGTCGGCCCCTGTTTTTTCCGATATGCCGCATTGAGACGTGCCATGGCAGGACGGTTGAGGAACTGCAGTGAGATGGTTATGGGTTCCTTCAGCTTCAGGAACCTGGAAGTATCCGCCATGATTTTTTTGAAACAGGCAGCATGTTCTGTATGTGGCCCTACCATGTCCAGATAGACGCGTGAGCCGATCGTGTTATTGGGCATGGAAAGAGTCCTTATGTTCCTACCCCGACATAGATGATGTCGGGATCAATGGCATCGACGACGATCTGGGTAATGGTCTGTGGGATCTTGAGTTTCTTGATATCCCAGCTCGTACCGTGGTTGTAGGTGATGTACAGTGTGTCTCGGCTGGAAAAATACAGGATGTCTGGATCGGCAGGATGGAAGGCCATCGCCTTCAGGTCAGGGTGCTCGACAGGCAGGTAGGTGCTGAGGATATTCCAAGTCACTCCAGCATCAGTACTGAAGTAGGCGCCGTCTTTGGAGGCGACATAGATCGAATCGGGATTGAGCGGACTGATGGCAAATGTATTGAGTTTGACATCCATGGTATCCGGCATGGCTTTGATCCAGGTCCTGCCTCCATCGGAGCTTCGCATCAGCCCGGCCGATTGATCGAATACAAAGAAGACATCAGGGTTGTTGGGATGGATCGCAAGGTTTACGGGATTCCCCTGGAACCAGTGCAGTGCCTGCCAGGTCTCTCCTGCGTCCGTGGACTTGAGGAAGGCCCGGGAAGTGCTGGTGGCGAAAAGGGTCTTGGAATCCTTTGGGTGGACAATAATGGCAGTGACTGAGGTATTATTCAGCAGATCAGAGTACAGGCGTTTCCACTGTCCGCCACCATTGATCCCGCGGACGATACGCCCGAGTCCATCGAAATTTCCTACGAGATAAATGGTGTTCGTGTCCTGAGGGTCGAATACTATCCTCTCAATTCTGGCATACCCGGTCGCCGGGAGACCGGTATTGATCTGCTGCCAGTAATTGCCGCTGTTCCAGCTACGGAATATCCCTACGGTCTCGCTGCCCCAGAACAGCACGGTATGAACTTTTGGATCCGGGACCATCACGACCGTATTGTCGATCGGCAGTCCTGTGCCGCTGGCTGGATCAGTCAGGTACTGCCAGGTTGATCCATTATCGACGGACTTGTAGATGCCGTTCGTCGGTGGAGCCGGAGGATTGCTCCTGATCGGCTGCAGCTGGCAGCCGCTGAGGAGCAGGATCAGGGAGAAGGAAATGAGAATCGTGCGTTTGGACATACGGCGCTTGTTTAGTTGCTACATATCCAGTCTATAGGATAAGGCCTCTTACTGTAAAGTCTGCTGCTAACGTTTCTGCAGCAGCAGACCCTTCAAATAATGGCCTTCCGGAAAACTGAGCAGCACCGGATGATCGCCGGATTGGGAGAGACGCATGGCTCTGTTCATCTGGATGCCAGATTCAACACTGGCTTCCCAGACCACCTGGTCGAACAGCGTGCTGTCCATGGCTTCCGAACAGGAAAAGGTCGCGAGCCTGCCATGGTCACAGAGGATATTCATGGCAATACGGTTCAGATCCTTGTAGGCGCGGGCAGCCGGGATGAGATCCCGACGCGACGAGGCTAGTTTGGGCGGATCCAGGATGATGAGGTCGAATTGCCTGCCTTCTTTTTCATAAGTTCTCAGCTGTTCAAAAACATCTGCTCTGATGTTTTCAGCCACTGACAGCGCATTGAGGCTCATGTTCTTTTCCGCCATGGCGAGAGCTCCGGCAGAAGTGTCGATATTGGTCACCTCTCGCGCGCCTGCGGCAGAGGCGAACACGCCAAATGCTCCGGTGAAAGAAAAGCAGTTGAGCACCGTTTTCCCCATCGCAATTTCTGCGATGATTTTCCAGTTGACTGCCTGGTCCAGATAGAAACCTGTTTTCTGGCCATGGAGACTGTCGACGAGGAACCGGTGCCCCTGGATCATGATTTCGAGAGTATCCGGAGGCTGGACCCCGGCCAGAACGCCGTAAGCTGGCGCCAGACCTTCTTTTTTCCGGTTTGTTCCTTCACTTCTTTCATAGATGCCCTTTGGCTTCAGGTGTTGTTGCAGGGTCTGGATCACTGTCTTTCTGAGGCGATCCATCCCCAGGGTCAAAAACTGGACTATGAGGAAATCGCCATACTGATCTGCGATGAGCCCCGGCAGACCGTCTCCTTCGCTGAAGATCAGCCGGCAGGAATCGGAGTCGCCGGTGAGGATCTCCTGCCGCATGTCTATCGCACTGAGTATTCGTGCCGAAACAAGTTCTTCGATGTCGGTTGTTTCTACACCCCAGTCAAGCACCCTGACCGCTATGCTGCTTTTGGAGTTGTAATATCCTGTCGCGAGAGTACCACCACGATGCGAGAGGATGGTCACGATTTCGCCATCTTTCGTTCCTCGGGATACCGAGCGGATGGCCCCGGAAAATATCCAGGGATGATACCTCTGGGTGGGTTTTTCTCTCCCTGATTTCAGCGTGATGGTGTTCATTGTTCCCCCTGGTTAAAAATCGTATTCAGCTGCGTGAGGTATCTGAGGGCGGTCTGATTGTCCGGTTCCAGAGCCAGCGCCTGGGTCAGGTGGCCGTATGAGAGATCATAGCGGCCATGGTCAAAATAGAAAATTCCGAGATTCAGGTGGCCTGAGAGCAGATCTGGTTTCAGTTCGACGGTTTTGAGGAGAGACTGCTCCGCTTCGCTGACTTTGGCTTCTGCCACCTGCGAGAGGCCCAGCAGTTCATACGCCATGACATTGGTTGGCTCCAGAGCGGCCGCTTCGCTGGCGTGCTGCCCGGCAAATGCATTGAGCGCAGGATAGTATTTTCCGAGGTCATAGTACCCTCTTGCATAGGTCAGATGGGTGTCCACCTGCCAGGGATTGGAGGTCAGTGCCCGGTCGAGATTGCTCGACGCGTTCAGGATCGACTGTTCGACGATATCGCTTCCTTCCCGGTTCGTTTTCCCGGCTTCCGACACCGCAAGACGGAAAAAGGCATCGCCAAACTCTCGGTAATATCGTTCTTCGTAGGGGAAGATGTTGATCGCATCTTCGATAAGCGCGGTAGCTTGGGAGTAGTTCTCCTGGTGGATCATGGCTTTATAGCCTGCCGTGAAAATGCCGTCGGCGATCACGAAGCGCCAGACAAAGACGAGGAAGACAATCACCAGGGAACAGATCACCGCCAGGACGGTCAGGATCGCTGCTCCGGATGATCTTGCAGCCGGCAGAGTGAGGACTTTTCTGGGATCGTGGGACGTAAGATAGCCCAGCAGGAGGAAGAACATGGCTAGAGTGGTCGTCGAACTGAAGCTGAAAAAGACGTGCACCGCAAAGGCAGCCAGAGAGGCAGCGACGAAAGGCTTGAGCTCGTTTTCCTGCGGTTCTGTGGCAGCTCTCGATCCCGGGAAAAGAGCACGCAGTGCCCCGGCCCAAATGAGCAAATACAGCAGGAAACCTACCAGGCCGGTCGTTACCAACAGGTTCAGAAATTCATTATGCGCCCGGTCGAACCTGAGCTCCCATTGGGGAAAGGTATTCAGTGAGGCCGGCCTAGATCCGCTGAAGGCATACTGGAAGGTTTCCGGTCCGGTGCCCAGGACCGGGGCGGTCAGGAACATGCCCGGAACCGTTTTCCAGACCTCCAGCCGCAGAGAGACCGTGTTCGTCT
>MNZT01000012.1 GCA_001873755.1 Candidatus Wirthbacteria bacterium CG2_30_54_11
CCGGGGGAGAGCTTTGACACTAGGGACACCAGCAGGTCATGACAGACAGCTGATGTGACCATTCTACTCACGCGCAAAACAAATATCAAGCCTTTTCGATACTATTGTGTTTACTGTTAAATATCCACAATATATGATATGGTTTTGCAGCGTTTGTCAATAAAAGGGGAATGGTATGTCTGCAATTGCATGGAAAGACGAATACAACACCGGCATCAAAGTCATCGACGAGCAACATCTTCGGATCGTCGATTACATCAACGAGCTGTACAATGTGCGCGAGAATGGCGGCAACGCCAAAAGCGTACTTAAGGCATTGATCGACTACACATTGACTCACTTCACCTTCGAGGAGTCGCTCCATGAGCGAGCCAACTACCGCGATATCGAAGAACACAAACGACATCACGTCGTATTCATCAACAAGATCGCGCGATTCAAAGACAGGTTCGACCAAGTCGAAGATGTGCTGCTCGCTCTACTCTCCTGCTCAAACTCTGGCTGGTTGCCCACATTCAATCAGAATACATGGGCTATGTCAGCGTCGTAAAAAAGATCGTATAAAAGGACTTCCATGAAAACCAAAAAATTCACCCATCGCAAGAAGATCTACTACGCCTATTGTGCTCAATGGACGGGAGAAAATACCAAGGAGATGATGGAGCTGCTCGGCGAAAGCGCCAGGATATTCGAGAACGGCACCGGCAAGTACATCATGTACAACGACGATATCGGTATCGCCACCTTGCATATCGGGCACTGGATCAGGATCGGTGAGAATGGCATCAAAAAAGTCTTTACCACACAGCAATTGAACTCGCTTTACGAACCCATCCCTGGATAGTCGAGATGCTGTAACGACGAGACGGAGCGAGATGCTCCGTCTTTTTTATTCGACAACAGGAATTCGCCAAAAGAAAAACCGCCACCTCATTGAGGTGACGGTCTGGTACAGTAGGAATCTCACTCCTTCAGGATGAAAGGATGTCACCAGGCATACGAAGTTGGCTTGCCATCTTTGGGATGAGTGATCTCAATGAGCTGATCAAGAACGGAATCATGACCATTCTTTCGCAAGAACTGAGGAAGCGAGATTGGTCCATAATTCGCATAGATATCAGCTCCAAGACTGGCAAGCAGATAGACAGAATCATATGCTCGCTTGGCTGCACACATACCGATAGCTGTCGCGCCATCACCGGTCTTCAAATCAACACTTGCTCCGTGCTGACACAGAAGTTCGATCACATTCACATTGGAAGTCAAGTGAATAGGCCCGTAGCCCTTGAATTGACCACTAACTAGCTGAGTATTCGCGTCGATCGACCGCAATAGTTTTTCAAGCAAATCCTTCATTACCTCGAAGTTTGCACCGGGATACCATTTGCATGTTGCGCACGCGCGATGAAGCAATGACCAGCCGGTATCTTCCTCCAGGTAAATGGCGATCTCACGCGAGAACATCTTGTTCAAGAACAGCATCGCTTCAGGCATATTGTGATTCTTCAACGCATTTGAAACTAATTTTCCACACATAATTTTCTCCAATTATTGAATACAACTGAAGATGAGCGGTCGTGACCAATAAAAAACCACACCCAGTAGAAACTGAGTGTGGCTAGTGTTACGCTGATACTTTATCGATTTGAACCAATCGATGCTCATGACGACTGATTCGCTCGACTTTCATTCCAATTAAGGCAGCAAATGCCTTGTTTTGGTCTCGACTCTTCTGAGTGACACCGGAAACCCTGTACCAGAGATTCCAGAAACGATCAGAATCGTCTCCAGCTCGTTCGAGAATGCGGATGGACAGGACAGCTTGCTCGATGGTCTGAAAGCCTCCCGTGCCGCCCGGCATGGGGTTGATGATGCCTCGGACAACCACGTTGTAACCCGATCCATTACGGACCGGAACAATGTCGTAGCTTCGGCCATTCATGATTACCTGGAGCTGGTCCTTGATTCGGCTCATTTTGACGCCTCGCGTACTTCCTTAAGCAATGTTTCGTCCTGAAGGGCTTCATTCACAATAAACTGTGCGGCCTCTTCAATATCGAACTCATCTACTCGCGTACTCAGAACATCGACATCAGTGGTGTAACAGTCATTCGAATATCGTGCCGGCGCATAGCCACCCAATATCAGCCCTGCGTGACCATTAAATCCACACATTACTGCGCAGCCGTCGTCTTCACCGGCATCGGCAGCATCCATCAGCGCAAATTCTACCGACAGAACAGTAACCTCCTTCTCGTTTTTCAGATCAAAACTGATCCGATATTCATCGGATAGTAAAAACTCATCTGGACCGGAGATGCACACATCAGAGACTGTGTATTCAACTACGGTTTTCAGGCCGGCGGCCAGTGCTGTCATTTTTTCCAGGATTGTCGACCTCAGACTCTCCCAGACACTCTTGTATTGTTCAAGCTGCATGAACTTCTCCTTTCGTTGATTTAAAAAATGTTGGCATATCGCCACCTTGGTTTTTGTCATCTAAAAATCCGATGATCCTGCGGGGCTCGTCCGGGTCACGCCTGGGACACGCACCAGTTTTAGCGCGATGCTGGCCAAAGGTATTGCTGCATACAGCACACTTCTCTTCAAGATCCATTTTTCTCTCCTTGATTGTCGGCAAAATTGCCATTGAACTCCATCAAGAAGATGGTTTGTATCATCGAATAAAAAACCCGCCATCCTTAAAGGATGACGGGCGAACTACTTATTTCGATTTCTTTTTGGCGATAGCCTTGACTGCCTTTTCGATGTCCTTTTCAGAAACATCCAACTTTAAATTGGCCAACAACTCACCAAATTCAACGACTACGACATCGCTTGTGGAATTGTTTTTCCCTTTCAGGAAAGACACCATGTATCGCTTGCCTTCAACGCCGCCGATGCTGTCGACACCTTCAGTACAGACTGCATCACGGATCGCTTTGCCGAAGTCCTGAGTACGAAGATTGACGACTGTGCGGCGAACGCCAATACTATCCCGATCGCGACCATATTCATCGTATGCATCATTTGCGAAGAATTGGTTCACAACATCGACAGTATCGCCGGCATTGAATTCAGAAGCGAAATCCGGAACAATGATCATTCCATCAGCATAGATCGCTTCATCCGTCAGTTCGATTGAACGCTCACCCAAAGACAGCACGACTTTTTCGCAAAGCACCACATCCACACCGATGTATTCCCCGGAGTAACCTGCACGGCGATGTTCATTGATGATCTCGTACTTGAATTCATCGTTTTCAGGCTCCAGAACATACGAAGAAGCCCAGTGACATTCAGGCAAGTTATACGACAAGATGAAAGCGTTGCCGAAATGCTGAATGAATTGCATTGCAACAGAACCTTCATCCTCATAGAAATCAGGTTCACTGAACAACAATGTTTCGCCGGACTCAATATCAGCACGAGTGAGTGTTTTCACTGAAGACATCTGCATGATGTCCGAATTGACTGCCAAGCTATCGATCTGTTTAACAATTTCCTTCGGCAGCAACGTATTGAGCTTCAGCAGGAATTCGCGACAATTATTGATAATGTAACTGCCGTACTCGTCGCAAAAACCTTGTTCACCCAACGCGGCCAGTCGAGACTCAAGAAACTCCCCGATCATTGCGTAAAGCACTTCACGAACAGCTGTTTTCACTTCTTGCTCATTGACCAGCTTGTCACGATCCGGCATGCGGCCAAAGAATTTCGTGCTATCGAGGTGCACGATGTAATCGTAAGACAGGCTGCTGTCAGAATACACTTTTAATCCTTGCAGGAAATAACTGCCGTACATGCCCATACCAAACTTATGTTCCTGCTTCAGCACATCCTTGTTGACATAGAACTTACCAACTTCGGTATCGCTGAATTTGTCAGACACGGCGTAAGGACGATCCAACTCTTTGCCATCCAAAAAAACCGGGACAGGAAAACCTTTGACCAGGTTTCTGATGCTGTTCAGTACATTCATATCAACATCAAACAGGGTTACCGATGTACCAGGGCCGGCGAATGAGGATATCGGAAGAATCTGCACATCTTTCATGCTGATCATGTGTTCCGTATCCATGTCGAGGGTACGTCCGTTGCTCTGAACGATGACGCGGCTGGCAGAAAATAGGGCGGACAAGAAGCCCATACCAAAGGCATGTTCCTCACGGGCGATCTTTTCATCCCAGCCAGACTCGGCGATGGTGAGCATCTTTTGGAAATCATCCACGCCGGTTCCGTTGTCGATGATAGTCAAGACGACCTTTTCGTCGACCACGGATGACAGGATATCGATCTTTGTTGCGCCCGCACGACGACAGTTTTGCAACAGCTCTGCCATGACGGTGAATGCGTTTGAAAACGCAAACTTCAGGTTTTTGATCAACGCGGATTCGTTGATCTTGATTGCTACGTTTTGATTTTTACTCATTCTCATCTCCAGATGGTTAATGAACAACGCCAGGATTGGCGATTTGGTTCAACTAGAAGATGGTTGAAGAGGCGTGATAAAAACCAAAGAACCAATCCATAAGCACCGCATCACGTAGTAGCTGCATATTTACTTGACAATACTATTGCACTTCACTATAATCATCTCAACTTAAATACAAAGTGAATCATGAATACAAACAATGTGGTGAAGTTCACACCAGCCAAAAAAAAGCCCACAAGACAATCCCTTGATGAATTCACTACCGAGTTCATCGATCAAGTCGAGAATACGGATTACGGTCCCGACGCAGAACTTGAAAAACAAGCACTTCTGGCCATCGCAGCCGGAGACCATGCTGAATCAACCAGGATCACCAATATCCTGAAGCGGCGCAACCAGACCGGGATGTCTGTGATCAAATAGAAAACACCCCAGAACCAATATGGTCTGGGGTGTTGTTTTTGGTACTATTTCTTTTCGAGGAGAGCAACCTCCTGGCGCACGGCCAGCTCCTCATCGATCTTGCTAAGCAGATGCTTAGCATCCCTGATCACCTTTGGAGACCGAGCGATGGAGATCAGACTCTCCACATCCGCCTTTCTCCCCTCAAGTTCGCACACCTCCGCCTCCTTGAGGAAGCGGTAAAATGATTTTTTGTCGGCAAGTGCCATTTCTTTCTCCTTTAAAGCCCTGAACAGGGGCAAAAATTGTTCAAGAAGAAGATTTGGATGTTGTGCCAATAAAAACGGTGGATAAACCTAGTGCGCCGATAGGTTTACCCGTAGTGCTCAACCTTTTATCAATTTTTTGATCAGGTCATCAGCCTCCCGCTTGGCGAAGACAAACTCAATCCCCTGGAGCACCGGCTCGAATCGCTCATCATCCGGATAGTTCCAGGATTCATCGGCAATGACAAAGAGATGCTCGTCGCTATGCCGATCAAGTACCATGAACAGGATGTGCTCCGGCACCAGGCGGAAGTCCATCAGCTTTCCCGGAGTGAATGTGCCCGGCGGGCAGAGGGAGTCGATCGCATCTTCAAAATCCGTGAAGACCTCATAGTCCAAACGGTCATCCTTCTTGACTGCATCCATCTTGCGTCCTTTCGTTGAATAACGGGGCAACACGCCCGTCCAGATAACTTCAGTCGGTATTGTCCTGAAGCGAAATTCAAGCTATCACTGAAATCTCAAACCTATTTCGTGCTGGCCATTCCATTGGCTGATTGGTGTGAGAACGAATTCACCGAGATTCTGGGATTCAGAACCTCGGTGCATTTTTACAAGAACATCAAAAGTCAAAGCTCAACTGTGCCTCGGGTTGGCGGCGCTTGGGTGACACATTCATCAGTCCGACCAATTTTGCGGCCATGTTCTTTGACTGCAGCAAATTGATCACGCCCATGAGATGAATCAACCGGAGCTCATACTTAAGATGTTCGGCTACGAAATACTTCAACGATGCCAGTTCGTTTTTTGAGAGGCACGCCAGGATGATGATGACCGAGTAGGTGGGAAGAGCCCGGTAGTCGATATCGCGCCGACCGTTTTTGAATGCACGGTGTGGGCACTGTTTGGCGACCTCGTTCTCGAAATCATTAAAGATATCGTAAGGCAATTTTTTTGGCTGTTGCTGTTTCATCTGCATAACTCCTTTTTTGGTTATGGAGGAAAACGATCCCTCCAACACTTAGACCACCCGGCGAAGGAAATCCGGAATCGTCGGTGACATGAAAACCGGAGGCGGTTGTTTAGCCACCTCCGGCACAAAGGTTTATCTGCGTTCTTCCAGGCACGCTTTCAGCGTCATTCGCGTCAATTTGTGTTCCATCTGTTCCACGGTCAGGTTTTGCTGATACTCCGCAGATGGGCTACCGGAATAGAAGCCGGCCACGAATGCCAGGATGACGATAACGAGGATGATGGAAAGTCCGATAGCCTGTTCTCGGACATCTTGTTTTTTGATCTCGACCATCAGTGGCTGGTCTTCTTGGTTCATTTTTTTCATTGGATACCTTTCTGATTGATTACGGCCGAACGAGCATTCGACCTACAGATAGGTGAGAGGGGGGTGCAAATGAAGCGCGGAAAGTTTTGCTAAAAGCGTGATTTGCGTGATGTGTGTCTGGGAGACTGGTTCTAATGCTCAGTTACACATCCCTGGTTACCTGTAGCGGATATAACAGACGTAAAAAACCCCACCATCCGTAATGGACAGTGGGGAGTTGTGAAGCGGAGTGTTACCGATGTTGCAGATTGCCTTTTGCGGCACCCATGATGGCACCCATCACGACTGAAGGATCTTGCTTCCATTCATTTTTATCCCAGTAGGCGATCTCGTAACCGTCTACGACGATACGCACATAGGAGCAACCGGCCGGGTGAGCCGGCGTATGGATGTTTCGGATTTTGCTTTTGCGATCGCAGCTTTCGCCCCTTTCGCCAATCGCTTGGGTTTTGTTGAAGCCATACATTCCCCTTGGTTATTTAGAAACGAGCCGAGAGATTCTCGACTTCCTGGTCGTCCAGTTGGATACGCTGGCCTTGAGAGCAAAAGAAAGCCTCTACGATTCTGCGTCATCTCCTGGTTCGTAAAAGATCTCGAACCATTCGCCGCTACCGAGACGGACTTCCTTCATTATCTTGGTCGACTCACCGTAGGTTTCGAGCTTCTCTTCTCGAATGTCCTTCAGATAACCGGCCAGTTGTCTATGACATTTTCACTCATGCACATCTCCTTTGGTTGATGAACTGGATAGTTCACAGGGAAACGGGAAATGGTTGCCGATAAAAATCGTCCGTCGTTAGAAGATGGCGTGACACGAACATCCGGGACGCCTCCTAGCCCCTTCGGGGCCGTCCGGCTGGGTTCTGGATACCTGGACGGCTTAAAACGTGCCTGACACGTCAAAACAGCCTGGGGATAGCCAAAAAAATCGCGGGTCTTTATAGTGGCCGCCCTAAATGGTCAACCTCCCTCGCTTTCAGCGCTCGGTCGAATACATATACTGCCTTCGGCATCATTGATACGGGCTGCGCCCTATTTAACACCGGCTTCGCCATAGTTTTAACCGGCTTCGCCGGAAGACGACGTTCGCTCCGCTCACTCCATGTGCTTCGCACTCGCTCCGGGCTGCGCCCTCGCTCTGGGATTTTCTACTGCTTTAGGTATTCCGCGTGATGTGATGGGGGATTCGTCTTGGTTCGTCCTTCATCTTGGCTGAGCCAGCTCATCCGCGATGGCGTCCTCCTTCTATCGCCCGACACGAGGCCGGGCTTAACCAAAAAAACAAAACCGCCGCTTCATGATGGAACAACGGCGGTGATACTGATCAGCTGATCTGGCGACCTATCCATCTCCATGATAGTCCAGACGTGATCGACACCCAGATTCAGAAAGTCATCCTTTCCGGCGAATTGAGTTGGATGCTTTCAACAGATACGTTCACGACGAGAATAAGTCAAACCATGTTTGGCAGACCCGGGGGCGACAGCAAGGAGTGCTGGAGTCAGCGAGATAGGAGAGGGATTTGAGTGAAACGTCTGGCGCTTCCGCGCCAAAGCAAACCCCGTATGCAGGCGAGCAATGGAAACCGTGGAGATGTTGAGCGGATTCCGTGGTCAAAGATTCATTAAGGACGGAGATCTCCCTCTTTGTATGCGAAAGGTCCACTACACATCCCATAAGGGTCTGATACACACCCCACTCACAGAGGAGATGGATAGACCCATATGTGTGATCAAAACCTGTATAGCGCCGCAGGCATTACGTTTTGTTACTATGGATACCCATATAAGAGGGCTGAGCATCCCAAATGCGAAGGTCAGTATCATGTAGGAAGGGATCACAGCAGAGCGTAGCGATAAGGTGAGACCGTCCATACCCGACCAAAGTCTTGATGACTGCTTCACCTATAGCCGAGAAGACTGACTTATCCAGAGTAGGTCAGTAGTCGAGACAAAGAGCTTCCCCTCCCTAAGGGAAGCGATAAGCTCCCAAGAGGTATCTGCATGGAGCACACGCGACAGGCTGTTACCTCGTCTAGCAGTATACCGCAACCATTTATTGATTCCTCCTATACTCGCGACCGCACTCATTTGCTGGTGATGTAAAAATCTCGACGGGTCACATATAAAGGGAGGTAAGGTGCCAGTAGCACCGCACGTAATCCAGGATCTCGACGCGGAGCCTTGCGACAAGGCGTGATCCGTAGAGCAGGTTCGCTCCCTGCAACCATTTATTGATTCCCCGTAAGTTCTCGACGACGGCAATCTCTGCAACCATTTATTGGTTTTGTATAATCTCGACTGCGGCCTATCGCGGGGTCCGCACACTATCCCCCGGGGTGGTCGGTGTGACGAAGTCAAGCCGGTCCGCACTCTTACCCCAAACGGGACGGTCGGTAGCACATCCTGGCTCGCGACCAGACTCTTTCCCCTCTCTATTATGGAGAAACGATCGCGACTCACTGCTTTCCCTGTGGGCCGGTCGGTATCGTATCCCGAGTAGGTCGACATCGAGCCCATCCTTGCAATCAAACTCTGGGGATAGGTAGAAGATCCATGGGGTGGTCGGTGTGACGAAGGCCGAGCCTTTTCTTTCTACCGCTGCCCGTGGGGTAGGGGAACGATCGCGGGGTGGTCGGTGGACGGAGGGATTCATTTCCTGCAAACATTTATTGGCTCTCCGTAAGTTCTCGACGAGGAAAGATCCCGGGACGGTCGGTGGGACGCTCCTTTCTACCGACCACCCCGTGGTGCTTTCTACCGACCACCCCGTGGGATAAGGAAACGATCTTGGGACGGTCGGTGGGACGCAGGCCATCTGCTATCAATCCAGGCTCCCTTCCACCGACCTCCCCGAGGGGACGAGATACTGAACCGATCCGCTATCGCCGCCATTGGGATACGAGCACGATCCCGGGAGACTTTCCACCGACCACCCAGAGGGTCAGCGACTGAACCTGGAATCTTCCACCGACCACCCCGAGGGATAAGATACTGAACCGATCTTCCACCGACCACCCCGCGGATCAGTGGATAGACCCAAGATCTTCTACCGATCACCCTGAAGGCTCATTGCGACCAGACTCGTCGTGACACTACCCCCGTGGGCTGGTCGGTATGACTAGGCGCTCGTATCACAAAAAAAATGGGACGGTCGGTGTGACGGAGGAGGAGTCAGCACACGACCCACGGGGTGGTCGGTGTGACGGAGGAGGAGGGGAATCCATTCCTCGCAACCATTTATTGATTCCCAGTAAGTTCTCGACGGGCGGCATTCTTGGGATACTGCAAGTATTTATTGATTCCACGTAAGTTCTCGACGGGCAGCATTCTTGGGATACTGCAAGTATTTATTGATGCTCGTATATTCTCGACGGGGAACATTCGCGGGGAGGTATCACTCCAGCACCTTGGTATTCGCAGCCAGGTTGTTCTCGACCACCATCCGTTCCACCTCGTCGAGCACCTTCGTCCGTCGATAAGAATTCAGTCCTCGATAACCGTTGTTCTCAAATGCCTTCACCGTCTGTTTCAGATTCCCAATCGTCTTCAGCA
>MNZT01000040.1 GCA_001873755.1 Candidatus Wirthbacteria bacterium CG2_30_54_11
GAAATAGATCAGCAGAAAGGAAAAAGCGATCGACAAAAGACTCAGCCCGATGATGAAAAGAGCGATAGCGCTGCGGAACCGCTTCAGGATCTGAAACAGGGAAGGCGTTTTATCCATACGAAACCTGGTTACAAAAAAGCAGAAGCATTGTAGCTGACCCTCCCCCGGCTATCAAGCGCAGGAACTGAAGATCAACGCACCTGAGGCCCAGTGGAAGATCTGAAGTCAGGCAGAGTACCAACGAGATCCGGGACGGCGAACATGCCGGCAGTGGTCATTCCTGACCAGATCCCTCCCAGGATTGCCTGCCAGCAGGCCAGAGTTTTCTCTCCGATCAGAAGTGAACGCCAGGCTGCCCCGAGCGCCTGCCGGAGGATAAAAAACTTATGGTTGACCCTCTGCGGCGCAAACAGCACCCGGCAGTATTTTTCCAGGTAGAACAGGTTCCGCATCCGCAGGTACAGAGACCGGGGCCGGGCAAAAGCCACTTTTCCCCCCCGCACCTCACGCTTGTTGGTAAGCATGCGCTTGAGTATAAAAGCCCGGGTATAGATCACCTGCGTGACCCGGGAAGCCAGGATCCCATAGAGCGCATCATCCTCGGTCATGAAAAACCGTTCATCCGGCAGACCGATATCGTCGATAAGCGACCGGTGCAAAAAAAGTCCTTCGAAGCAGGCAAGATTGAATTCGGCATAGTCCCGGCTGCCATAGGCGCCTTCTTCCTCGATCTCATAGCGCCATCCCGTAATCGGATCCATGCGGTGCAGCCAGACGAACGGCTTGCCCTCAGGATCCAGCCTCCGGCTCTGGATGCAGCGGGAGACGGAGGTCAGGGCAAGCAGACTTGCCAGGGCAGAGGGCAAAAACTCGACATCATCATCGCAAAGGAGGATCCATTCAAAACCGCTGGTATACGCACGTTCCATCCCCCGGTGAAAGCCGGCAGACCCGCCCCGATTCTCTTCTTCCCTCACATAGGTAACGGACTGGTGCGTGTACTCGGCCTCCATCATTTCCTGCGTGCCATCAGTAGAAGCATTATCGATCACGAAGACCTGGTCGCTCCCGGCCATCTGCCCTAGAAGAGAAGCCAGACAGCCCCGCAACAGTTTCACGCGGTTATAGGTCACTATCACGACTGCAATCGCTGGTCTTTTGGTCACCGGTTGACCCTCTCTGGATACCATACAGTTGTCTCCGGTTTATCGGCCAGCAGTCGGTCCACGACCTCCACTCCCTGCATGAGCGTGTGGTCCTGATTGCTCACTTCATACTTCCAGGCGCCAAACCGGCCCCGGGAGTAGATATTCTTTTGTTCAAGCTGCTTCAGGACGCCTAGAGCCTGGTCTCTCCCCAGCGAAGGAATGGGATATCCGTAAGGTTCGAAATGTTGCCAGGTATCTACGATCGAGGATCGATCCTCCAGCAGATGCGCAGCGACCATACCCCGGATGACCTCTTCCACAATTTCATCCGCCCATACCGGTTTGTACCGGGAATCAGATACTTCAGCCATCAGCGACCAGTACGGACCTCCATCCCCGGGCACATTGTCCGCCGCATAATTGGAAAACGCCGTGACCCGGTAAAACGGATTCGTGTCCTCGCTGAAATACATCCAGCATTTAGTTTTGAATCTGTCGGGGATCGATCCTTTCATTCCGATGCCTACCACATGGGTGGATGAATGCTTCAGCCGGGACGCATCACTCTCATCCTTCAAATCAGCCTTGCAGAGCAGCAGATCCAGCGGCATGGTGCTGATCAGGATGTCGTACGGCACCTGAGAACCGTCAGACAGCGAAAGCATTTTTCTCTCTGCTTCGATAGCCAGAACCTCCTGCCCGAAGTGCATTTTTGAGTCCGGTATGCGACCGGCCAGCGTCCGCCAGATCTCTCCGGTCCCTCCCTGCCGGGGGAAGCGGAACGTGGCATTGGGGCCCCAGGATATGTCATCCTTTTCCAGCAGGATATTGCCGAGCAGACGCTTCAGGTCGACGACCGGGACGCGCTCCCCGATCCAGGAATAGGACATTTCCTCGAGCGGATGCGCCCAGACCTTGAAATTGTACGGCAGCAGGAACAGGTCCGCGATCCCCTGCCCCGCGCTCTGTAGTATCCATTCCCGGAAATTCTCCGGCGCCTTTGGTTTTGCCTCCTTCAGATCGAGCAGGCCGGTGACGCAGCGATACACATCTTCCCGGTCGAGGTGGCGGAGGTTGTACTGGAAGGGATACGGTACGAACCGGTCTTTGAGATAGCACCAGGCCTCCCTTTCGTGGGTGACCCAGCCCTCAGAGAGGAGAGAATCCATGAGGTCGTCAAAATACTGGTAATGCGAAAAAAGGACATGCCCGCCGATATCCCAGGTGAAACCACGGTCGTCGCGAAACGAAGACGCCAGTCCACCGGCATACGGGCGCTGTTCATACAGGTCGAACGAAGAATACCCCAGCTCGGTCAGACGCCAGGCAGCTCCCAGCCCGCAGGGGCCTGCTCCGATGATAACTATTTTCTGCTCACTTCCCATGCCGTACCTCATATCTACTGGCTACGAATGCGTTCCCGGCAGCAGGGCGATGCCGCGTCGCGCTAAAAAGATAAAAAAGACTGAAGTAATAGTAATTTCGGTCACCAGAACAGAGGTCGAAACCCCTGCGGCCCCGAAAGACATCAGACAGGATGCCAGAGTGAGATGAAGGACGGTGCAGAGGATGATGATACGGCTGAACTGCCGGCCGTAGCCGAAACTCAGCATAGCCTGTATCCCTGCGATATTACTCAGAGCGATCACGAAGGGCAGAGGGGACATGATTCTGAGGATCAGGATAGAGGGAGCAAAGTCGGGCCCCAGGATCAGGGGTACCAGCAGGGGGCTGAGGACAAAGGCAGCGATCGAGACCACGCCGGTCGCCGCCCCCACCAGGAGAACCAGCTTGCGGAGAAAGGCTGTAGCCTCTGAACGCGAACGGTCTGCGATCTGTGCGATATGCGGATAGACCGCCTGGGTGATCGGCTGGAGCATATTCTGCAGAGGCCGGAGGATCTTTTCTGCACCTGCGTAGTAGCCTACGATCGTGTCGTTCCAGAACAGACCGAGGAGAAAGGTATTGCTGATCGTGTACAGACTGATCGACACATTGGAGAGGAAGAGATCAAAACTCGACCGTATCTGAGAACGTATTTCCGGCAAATACGGCCTGCGCAGCCGGATACCCAGGCGGTAGCGGACGATCAGCAGAGAAAGGATGCCACCGATGATGCCTCCAAAGGCATTCAGCAGGGGAACCAGGAGGATATCTGCCGATGATCTCACCAGGACAAAAATCAGAACCGTGAAGATGAACCTCGAACAGAACTGCACGAGGGTGATGAATTTCATCTCCTGCAGGCCCTGGAACAGCCAGATCGGGAAAAGTACGCTGCTGACCACCAGACCGAACGTCGACAGGTACAGCAGGCTGTCGCCCCGGAAGCGGGCGAACCCGAAGACCAGGACTGCGTACATGATAAAGGTCACGATCATGAGTCCCGTCTTGACCAGCATGACCGAGCTGTAGATCGTCTCCACCTGATGCCGGTCATCATGATGAACTGAAATATCCTTCGAGGCCGAAAGATTGAAGCCGAAATCAACGAGGATGAGAAAGTAGGAGGCAAAGGCCTGAGCAAAGGACACCAGACCGAAACCGGCCACCCCGAGCACGCGCGCGAGATACGGTATGGTCAGCAGCGGAAAGACGTACTCGAAGACCTTCAGCGCTGAGAGATAGCCGAAATTCGATACCAGTTTCCTGTTCTTTTTTAGAGACTGTCCGGATACTTTGAACACGGCCACCTGCGGTTATAGTTTTCCAGGATGCTGCCTAAACCACTCGACTGTTCTGGCCACGCCTTCGTCGAAGGCTACCTGAGGCTTCCATGAACCCGCTCTCTGGAGGCGATCAGAACTGAGCACACTGCGCCTCATATCGTTGGGGCGGGCGGGGCCATGTTCAACTGCCGGGGTAGTATGAACTGCCTCCGAGATGGCGTAATAGAGCCTGTTGACAGTGGTTTCTTTCCCCGTCGACACATTGCAGGTCCCGGTGATCCCCTCGATACAGGCGGTCAAAAAAGCACCGGCGACATCCTCGACGTACACGAAATCCCGGGTCTGCTCCCCGTCACCGTCCAGAAGTATCTGCCCGCCCGTAAGAGCGCGATCACAGAAAATCGCGACCACCCCGGCTTCTCCCTGGCTGTTCTGGCGCGGTCCGTACACATTGGAAAGACGAAGGATTGTCGCCAGCATGCCATGCACCCGTTCAAAATAGCGGATATACGACTCCGCCGCCGCTTTGCTCAGTCCATAGACCGAGAGAGGGCCCACCGGAGAATCTTCGGTACAGGGCAGAGGTGCCGAGGGAGCATAGATCGCTCCACCGGTTGAGGAAAATAGAAAATGACGGCAGCCGACCCTGGCCGCAGCCTCCAGAAGATGAAGAGTTCCCAGCACATTGGTCTGTACATCAAATCCCGGCTCCCGGGTGGAGACGACTACGCTGGCCTGAGCTGCCAGGTGAAATACGGCAGCTGGCCGCTCCTGGTCAAAAACCTCCAGCACCCTGGCCCGGTCTCTGATATCGATCTGGTACAGGACCGCTTGCTGGGCCAGATTTGCCTGGCTGCCGGTCGAAAAATCGTCGATGACGACAACACGCAGTCCCCGTTTTAAAAGCCCGTCCACAATATGTGAACCGATAAAACCTGCGCCCCCAGTGACGATCATGGTCTGTCTGCTCATTTGATTTATTCCTCAAGGATAATCAGGCATCGTCGACGATGCGGATCTGTTTTCGGGAAGAAGTCTGTCCGCGAAGTATCTCGATGCAGCGCACCGGCAGATGAAAATGCCCGGCGAGAGCTTTGCGTACTGCCTCGTTCGCTTTGCCTTTTTCAGGCGCTACATGCACCCGTACCAAGAGGCTCCCATCAGCACGCTCCTCTACAGACACCCGGGAGGACTGTGTGATTACTTTTACCCAGAAAAGAGAGTGATCGGCCATGCTATGCCCGCGGTCCGGTGTCAGCGATACCTGCAGTCTGCTCAGAACTCGTCGCGACCTCAAATAGCGCACCATAATGATATCCGCCGGCATCGAACGAATCCCTGAGATCAAATCCATGCGACTGCATGATGGCGACGACCTCAGATTGATCCAGTCTGGACGCAACCGGCGGTCCAAAAAGCGTGTCTTTCTTCTGCCACTCCACGACCAGCAGCTGGCCGTCCTTTTTCAAAAGGTTCTTCGCTTTTTCAATCACGGTTTCCCTGCCCGTACTGATCTCGTGCAGGGTGTTGCTCAGCACGACCAGATCCATGGTCATCTCCGGTATCTCGGTCAGCGTATCTGAGACGAGATCGGACACGATGAAGGTAGCATTCCGGTATCCCTCGTGGTACACATAGGACCGGGCAGAAGACACCATCTGCGGATCAATGTCCACGGCATAGGCATGGCCGTCAGGAGCTATCGCCCTGGCCAGTGAAAGTATCAGGTGCCCGGTCCCGCACCCCAAGTCTGCGACCTGCATCCCCGCTTTGATGCCGACGCGGGAGACGATCATATCCGGATCCAGAAAACGGTTCTGCTGAGTGTCCATCACGTCACCTCTGCACCAATAATAAACATGGGTATTGTACAGAATCCCGGCACTCCTTCACAAGTGCCGGCCTGAGGAGACGACCGTCATGATCTCACCGATAATTCTCATAGCTGAGTCACCGGAAGATATTGTGGCCACCCCTTCAACCATGGTTTGCAACCGTTCATGGTCACCAAGCAATCCCTGCACCGTCGAAAACAGCATCTCGGGACTTGTCCCCGCCTGGTCCAGGACTATTGCTCCCCCGGCCTTTTCCAGAAGCTGGGCATTCTTCTTCTGTTCGCCTCCCGCACTTTGGGGCAGCGGCACTAAAATGCCCGGTTTGCCGACTGCAATAAGCTCTGCGATGGTGCCGGCGCCTGAACGGCTAATCACCAGATCGGCCGCTTTTAATATGTCACCGAGCTCATCGCTGATATAGGGAAAGATCCTCAAATTGCGCCTCTGCGAAGTCGAGAGCTGCGATTCCCGGGTTTTCCAGAGATGAAGATCCGGGTTCTCGCCCGTAGCGATCACCAGCTGGCACATTTCCAGCCACTTGGAGATCTCCGTCAGGATGGCATTGTTTAAAAAATGACATCCCTGTGCACCACCCAGTACCAGGACCACCGGTTCCCGCCCGGTAAAGCCCAGGAGGCTCAGTCCCTTTTCCTTGTCCCCGTTCAGCAGGCTAGGCCTCACCGGATTGCCGACCACGGCGCATACCCCGCGCTCGCATTGTGACACGGTCGAGGGGTAGGAAAGCAGTATCTTCCGGGCGAAACGGCTGATCAGGCGGTTTGATAGTCCCATGCTCACGGTCTGTTCGTGCATGATGACCGGAATCCTGCTCAGTCTCGCTGCCCAGGCGACCGGAAACGACACATACCCGCCGGAACAGAAGACCGCGTGCGGCTTGAACTTCCGCAGGACCACCCACGCCTGTATGATACCGATCGTGATCAAAAAAGGCGCCGCCAGCGTAGCCAGGCTGAAATAGCGGCGGAGCTTGCCGGTCAGGATGAACGCGCAGGGTATACCGCGGGCAGGAATGACGCGGGCTTCGACCCCCTTTTTTGACCCGATATACAGCCATTCCCACGGCAGACGCATGCGCTCGACCGTTTCGGTGTCTGCTCTCGCAGCTATGGTCTGATAATACTCATGAAGAGCGAGCAGAGGCCCGAGATGTCCCCCGGTCCCGCCGCCAGTTAACACGATTCGCACTTTTTTTGTCCTGTTTCATATGTTTGGAAATACTGAGCACGATGCCGATCCCGATCGAACACATCAGAAGAGACGACCCGCCGTAGCTGATGAACGGCAGCGGAACGCCGGTCAGAGGAATGATTCTGAGCAGTCCTCCCATGTTGATGAAGGCCTGGATGCCGATCCAGACCGCGATACCCGAAGCCAGGAGCCGGCCGAAGTTGTCGGGTGCCTGGTGCGCGATCGTGATCATCCGGTAGAGCAGAAGCAGATACAGACCGATGAGGACAAAACCTCCGATCAGGCCCAGTTCCTCGCAGATGATGGCAAAGATCGAGTCAGTCGGAGCATGCGGGATGTATTCGTATTTCTGCAGACTGTGTCCATACCCCAGTCCGAACAGACCGCCTGACCCGATCGTATACCTCGCCTGGGTCACATGATACCCGATGCCGGTCGGATCTGCCCCGGGGTTCAGCCAGGCATCAATGCGCGCCTGCCGAAATGGCCGTGCGGTGATCAGCCCTGCCACGACCAACAGACCGATCAGTCCGCCGAAGGCGAGCTGCCCGATATGCGCCCCGGAGATGAAGAAGACCGCCACGGCCATGATGCAGATGATGACCGTGGTCCCGAGGTCTTCCTGAAAATAAAGGAGCGTAATGATGATCGAAAGTACAAAGACAAAAGGCAGAAAACCGTATTGGAAATCCTTGACCTCCTTACCTTTTCTCTCCAGCCAGGCGGCCAGATAGATAGCCAGCGCGATCTTGGTGAGCTCAGAAGGCTGAAGCGACTGCCCCCCGATATCCAGCCAGCGCTGCGCTCCCAGTACCTTGGGTCCTCCGATGACCGGGAGGAACACCGCCGCGAGCAGGCCTATGACCATGAACAACGCAGGGAAGGCTATGAACCGCAGCTTGCGGTAGTCGATCTGGGAAAACACCAGCAGGGCTACGGTGCTGATACCGATCCAGATTGACTGCCGGATCAGATACCAGTAGTCATCCGGCCGGCCGGAGGCGGTCACGAACTCATTATGCGCCTTGATGGAGCTGGCACTGGCGATCATCACCAGGCCGAATCCGACCAGCATGAGCCAGGTGAGGAAGAGTGAACGGTCCATGGGGCCAAATTTATTCCGGATCCTTTTCATAGGACAGCGGCTTTCCGTTGAAACATATCCTTTACCCTTTGGACCAATGCCCTGGTTTCAGTACTCATCGTCCGGTCAGATCCTATGATGCCACATGGCCTCTGCACCTGCGCATATTCGATATTGGAGCCGATGCTGCGGCCTGGCGAGGACGCCAGCAGTACGAATTCATCGGCAGCTGCTGCTTCCTGAAGCGAACAGCCGGACCGCTTGAATGCTCCCCCGCGGCTGTAGATCCCGCTCTGGGGGCAGCTGGAAAAAAAGATATCATCTTCCTCGGTATTGCGCAGGATCAGCTGGCTCGCCTGCCTCCGATGCCACAGCTGCTCATTGTAGGCCTCTGCCCCCAGTTCATAGGGAATACGGAGATGCTCCAGAAGATGGATCAGCGCCATAGGTACTTCTGAATCTAGCGTCTGCAGCCTCGTGAATACGGGAATAGAGGCGACCAGTCGTGCATTATCCTCGATGATATAGACCTGCTCTGTCTCGTTGTCCACGATCATATCGAGGCCAAATATCCCCCGGTAGCCCTGTTTTTTCATATACTCGCCCATCGCAGTGACCAGGGATCTGATATGTTCATCCACCGCAGGAGAAAATCGGAAATCATACGCGTAGTCATTGCCGCTGGTGCCGCCGGCAAACCGGTTGTATTCCTGTTCACCGATGATCTGATAGAAATAATGGCTAAAGAGCGTCCCTCCCGAGGCAACGCAAGCATCTATGGTCAGACTCTGGCCGCGTATCAGCTTCGAGCATTTGATCCGTCGTTCCTGATGGTGCCGGGCAAATTCACGGAACTCATCCTCCGAGGCGATGAAAACCGTACTGTTGCCGGCAAAGCCTCTGGAGAACTGGATGACAAATCTGTCTCCGAGAGATTTATTCAAATGTGCATACGAGAGGTCAGAGACCCGTCCGATCAGCGATGGGATAGCACCCTGCCCCAGGATCTCGAGTTCGGAAAGGATGCTGATCTTGTCTTCAAACCGGCGATTGAGCCTGCTGTCCACGGCGAGCAAATGGTAGCCGAGGTCTTCCGCTGCCTTTTCCAGCGCCGGTGAAGTCTTGAATACCATGATCCGTGGCTGTTCACCCCGGCTGGTCTCTCTGATGAAGTCCTGTACCTCCGGCAATCTCAAAAGTGAGCTCGAAGAGCGTTTGAAGTCAAAAAACAGTTCGGGCAGATCCCTCTGTACACAGAAAACCGGAATCCCTTTCCCCTGGAGATAATCTACCGTGGGACTGTCATCGGCGCAGACCACCGCATACCAGGGCAGTATCTCTTCCAGCCCCAGCGCCCAGTTGGGGTCAGGGACGACATAAAAAACCGGTATCCTGAGATACTTCTGGACAAATGGTTCGATCGAGGATGCCAGATTGAGCTGCATAGTACTAATCCTCTACAAATTCGATCCTGCCCATGACCCGGCTTCGTCAAATGAATTGATCAGCGGCAGGCGGACGACTCCGGCATTGTCGCTCGGATACCTCTTCCCCGTCAATATGCAGACCGCATTCCCTTTGATCGCCCCCTGCTGCCCGGCTTTCTGCAGGGCAGCGAAGCTGGCACAGCCTTCCCAGGAAGTCAGGATTCCGGCCTTTTCGAGCTGTTTTGTAGCCTGGTCGATCTCCTCTGCCCGGACGAACCAGCCGCTGCCCCGGGTCTGACGGACAGCTTCGACCGCCGCCACTGACCTTCTGGTATCCTTGCCCCC
>MNZT01000108.1 GCA_001873755.1 Candidatus Wirthbacteria bacterium CG2_30_54_11
ACCTTTTTACTGGATGAGATGTTGGAGGGGATCCTGGACTGAAGACAGCCTAGTTGGTCATTGAGCCTAGAATGGCTAACCCGTTATTGGTCCTTTTGTCCGGGATGAACAGGGAAGAGATATTCTTGCTTAGAGGCTTTTTGCCTATGGAGGGTGATGTTCTTCTTCCCTGTCCCTCCGACTCTTATCCTATGGTTTTTCTCCTGTTCAGTATACTAGGAGGCAAGGAGGGATTTTTTTCACCTGACAAACAGATATCCAAAATCCCCCTTGATTCCCCTTTCATAAAGGGGGAAACAAAAACAGGCGGCCTTCCAGGTCGCCTGTTTTGACGCGAAAGGAATAACTGCCTATACTTACTTCGGTTCGACAGGATCAAAAACAGGAGAAGCAGATGGCCGAAGTAATCCTTAATAAAAATCTCCAGAGCGAGAATAACCGCATCGCGGCAGCAAATCGGAAAACATTAAAAAAACACGGCATCTGGTGCCTCAATATCATGGGCAGTCCCGGCGCCGGTAAAACCGCCCTTCTGGAAAAAACAGCTCAGAAGCTCAAGAAAAAATACGAGATCGCCGTGATCGAAGGCGATATGGCCACCACCAATGACCGCGACCGGGTGCTCAGGAACGGCATCCCGGCGGTCCAGATCACCACCAGACAGTACAAAAGCAGCTGCCACATGAACGCCTTCATGGTAGCCGATGTGCTGCATCTGTTCGATCTGGCCTCGCTCGACATCCTCATCATAGAAAATGTCGGCAATCTTGTCTGTCCTGCAGAATTCGACCTGGGTGAGGATAAACGGTTAGTGGTGCTCAGCATCACCGAAGGAGAGGACAAACCGCTCAAATATCCGGTCATGTTCAACCGAGCCGACGCCGTAGCCCTGAACAAGATGGATCTCCAGTTCGTGCTGAAAGCAGATCTCCCGCTGACCAGAAAAAACATCCGCGCCTGCAATCCTCAAGCGGAAATTTTTGAGGTTTCAGCTCGTGCCGAAGGCGGACTTGACACGCTGGTTGCCTGGATCGAGAGCCAGATAAAGGCCAAAAAAGCTATAGTCAAGAGAGGGCAGAAGCCTGCCAGGAAGAAAACCAGAAAATAATCCGATAACAATGCCTTACCCACCCTGTCATTCCTGCGAAGGCAGGAATCTACTGATTGAAGAACGTGATCGACAGTTTGCAGGGGATTCCTGCCTTCGCAGGAATGACGATAATCAAGCCATTTTCAAAGTGCTTGCAACAGATCCACCGTCATAACGATCGCCCGATCGATGCTTCGAACCCTGATCTCCTCACGCGACCCGCCAAACCGGCATTCTTCCACCACCGTTTCCTGTGGGGTCGTAATCGATATAAACACGAGACCGACCGGTTTTTCGCTCGTCCCGCCGTCTGGGCCGGCGATCCCGGTGATAGAGATACCGATATCAGAGTGAAACAGGAGTCTCACCTGCTGACTCATCTCCCGTGCAGTCTGTTCGCTGACCGCGCCATACTGGGCCAGCAGACCTGCCGGTATACCCAGCACGTCCCGTTTCACTTCGTCGCTGTAGGCGATCACGCCGCCCTTGAAGTATCGTGAGCTGCCTGGCACGCTGGTAAGCGCAGCGCCAAGACCGCCGCCGGTGCAGGACTCTGCCACGGAAAACGTATAACCACAACCATGAAGTAAAGAGTAGAGTTCAACAACCGACGAATTCAAAAGTCCCGCTTTGTCTGTCATGTTCCAACCCGTTTACTCATTAACCCGTAACCAGAAACTGTTGTTTTGCATTCTATTATTGAGTATCATACAGTCAGTTATAGTCTTATGAAAGGCATCGAAATGCCCGCCGCGACCAAAGCCAAAGCACCTGCCAAAAAGACAGTCAAAATTGCAGCCAAACCGAAGACGAAGAAGGCTGCACCCAAAGCCAAACCGGCAGCAAAGAAGAAAACCAGAAATCAGCGGGTCGAAGAGATCAAGGTCACCGGTGACCAACTGGTAAAAAAAGTTAAAGAACTCGTAAAAGAAGGCAATGTCCGCCGGATCATCATCAAACAAAAAGGCAAACGTATCCTCGAGATCCCTTTGACCCTGGCCGTCATCGGCGTCGCCTTTGCTCCTCTGCTGGCCGCAGTCGGCGCTCTCGCCGCTCTGGTCACCGAATGCACACTCGAAGTCGAGAGAGACTAGGCTCTCAAGCCGTTATTCTCTGACTTCTATGGAAGCCGCCTGCAGCGCTTTGAGCGTACCAGCTCCGACCGCGAACATGGTGGTTTTCAGTTCGCCCAGATACCGGTCGATGACTGCCAGCACTGCTTCCGGGGACTGAAGCGCGGCTGCGAGAGCAGGCTGAGCGATAGACGACAGCGAAGCCCCCAGAGCCATGGCTTTGGCCATGTCCACGCCCGTGCGCATGCCACCTCCAGCGATGACACTTAGACCAGATATCTTCGAACAGTCGCGTACTGCGTCAGAGGTCGGGATACCCCAGGAAGAAAAAACTGATCCAAGCGAATTTCCAGTGCGGCGCCCCTCCACGAACGCCCAGTTGGTGCCGCCCCAGCCTGCCACATCGATAGTGCGGACCCCGACATCACGAAGTTCCTGAGCCACTTTGGCCGAAATGCCAAATCCGACTTCTTTGACCAGCACGGGAACGCCCAGGTGTCTGATGATCTTTTCCAGTTTGGGCATGAGTCCCGTGAAATCAGTATTGCCGTCCTGGCTGATGGCTTCCAGGATGGGATTGAGATGGAACATCAGCGCATCAGCCTCTAGCAGTTCAACCGCCCTTTTACACTCGTCCAAGCCAAAACCGTAGTTCAATTGAACCAGACCAAGGTTGGCCAGGATAGGCACATTGGGCGCATAAGGCCGCACCTGGAAGGACGAAGCGGTTTCAGGATGTTCAAGCGCGATGCGCATCGAGCCCACACCGAACGGGATACGGGCGGTCTCGCAGGCCAGGGCAATGTGCTGATTGATCATGGCTGCCGTCTCAGACCCGCCAGTCATCCCGGAGATCATGAGCGGTATAGAGCAAGGCTTTCCCAGAAATTCGCACGAAGTGTCTATTTCGGCAAAAGAAACATCAGGCATGGCCTGATGGACGAACCGGTACCGCTCCCACCCCGCCGACCCGATCTGCGAAGCAGGATCAAGGCATATCTGAATATGATCTTCTTTTTTCTGAATACTCATAACTTCTATCTGAAAATAACTAACATGGATATTGTACCCTCTCCTCGGAGGAGAGGGAAGGGTGAGGTTATTAGCCTGCTTGTCTCTCCGTCGCTCTCGATGGTATAGTTTATGAGGTATCCAGACTTGTCATCCTCGGGCTTGACCCGGGGATCCATCTTTTTCTTTTCTCTTTCTGGACCCCCGATCAGGTCGAGGGTGACAAAATATCCAGGGTGCAACAAGTACGCGCTCATAGCTCAACTGGATAGAGCAACTGCCTTCTAAGTAGTAGGTTGCAGGTTCGAGCCCTGCTGGGCGCGCCATAGAAGAAACAATCGTTCGTAGCACCTTTTCCGACACCGTCGTGAAGCCTCGCCGTAGTTTCCGAACGAAGGCGGGCTGGGCGCCACAATGGCATAATTTCCGCCATGGGATCGACCAGGATATTATCACCCAGGTTGACGTGTTACCGTGAGGCGACTATGGGAAACCGTATTGTGTTCATAGGAAATTGTGACGCCCAGGGAAATACAAAACCAACTGGGAGTTATGCCACAAAGGTCAGATTCCGTGGCTTTCGGTGGGTCAATTATGTCGATCATCCTGAAGACATCGTCCTGATACATGAACCGTTTTCATTCCCTCCGGCCTACCGGAGTTATAGAGTGCAAGTATTCGGCTTCTGCCCCACTATTCTAAGTCCAACCACCAACCCGGACCCTCTGGATCTGGCTCTTGCGATCTCCCTGGATCAACCTTTGCTGACCAGAATAAAAAACCAGATCAGACAATATGACCAACATCGCTTTTCCCTGGTTGCCGCCGTGAATACCGCAGAGGTATTTGCTATAGGCAAATATTTAGGTTTACCCGTGGAGGGACCCTCGCAAGAGCAACTCGAAACGGATGTGATGGCGGACCTGAACAGCAAGATCTGGTTTGTCGAACAATTCGAAAAAATGGGGTTTGCTACTCCTCACGGTCATGTGGCCCAGGGAAAACAGGATATCATGCAAAAGGCACACGAAATATTCAAAACATGCGGGCAGGTGATGATCCGAAAGCCCAGCGAAGCAAGCGAAAAAGGGAATATCCCGCTTATTGGTTTGACCGTTGAGGAAATAGATGAACGGATCGATTCGCTGGATGCTACCTGGTTTGATCGTCCACTGTTGGTGGAACCCTTTTTGAATCTCACGGATTCTCCCTGCACGCTTGGCATTATCCACCCGGACGGCTCCAAAGAACTTCTCCATACCGGGACACAACTATTTGCCAAGACCGCCTATTGCTGGATCTCACCCCCGGATCACACGCAGGAAGTGATCCAGGAAATGGAAAAAAATTCTTGCTTTATATGGATATCATCGCCCAGCGAGGTGCAGTAGGATGGGTGGATATCGATTGGGGAAAACTGGCCGATGATCGAGTGATAGGCATCGAGAGCAATTACCGCATGACAGGCTGGACCCCAACCGCTGCTCTCATACGGCGTATGTTTGGAAGCGACAAGTCTTCATATCCGGTATTATTCTGTTGCGAAGCTCTACCGACCAAGAGAACTTTTTCCCTGAAGGAGATACTAGAAAAGTTAGAAAATCAGGGATTGTCCTATGACCCGGATAAACGGCAAGGAGTATTTCTCAATTGCCCGGTGGGCGATCAATTCGTTGGGCTATTGATACTTGCCTCTGGCCATCAGCAGATTGGAAAAATGTTAGATCAACTAAAATGGATCACCGCTGAATTCGACTCATTGCACACCTGATAGAATCCCGTTCCATCTCGACTGTACGACCTGTCCTTGGATAAAAAGCTAAAGCGCCCCCAGACACCCTGGCGTTTTTTTGTTACGCCACCTGCTTTTGACAGCCTGACCTGATGGCTGTATATTAGTTATGTTTGCAACTTAGTTGTATCTCCTCATGCCCCTCGCCGCCGAGCTCAAATCCCGTGGTTTACCTATCACCCGCAGCCGCAGAGCCATCGCAGAATTCCTGGATGCCAGCACTGCGGCTCTTTCGGCTATAGAGATCATCGACCACCTGCACAGTCAGGGCATCACGGTGAACAAGACCACGGTGTACCGGGAACTGGATATTCTCGAAAGAGAGCATCTCGTCGTGGAACTCGACATGGGCGACGGGCTGAAGAGGTACGAGCTGAGCCCCCGGCAGCACCATCACCACCTGTTCTGTGCCTCCTGCAAAAAGGTCGTCTGCCTGCCGGTGGAGCAGGATCTCGGCGAAGTCGAGAAACAATTGGAAAACCAGACGAACTTCAAGATCTCCGGCCACGACCTGAAATTCTTCGGCACCTGTTCGGACTGTCTATCCATAACGGGCAGGGATCAGGATGAATAAACGGATGATCTTCGTCTGCCTGTCGCTCATATTCCTGAGTGCCGTCACCTGGTGGGCTCTCGGCACCGGCAACCTGAAAAACAAGAACGGTTCAGGACGCGTACAGGTGATCGCAACTCTCTTCCCGCTCTATGACTTCGCCCGCACTATCGGCGGGAACAACGCAGAGGTGACACTTCTCCTGCCCCCGGGAACCGAGGCGCATGCCTATGAACCCAAGCCAGGCGATATCCAGAAGATCAGCCAGGCCGATGTCTTCATCTATACCGGACCGCTGATGGAACCCTGGGTCGCAGATATCCTGGAAAGCATCTACAACCCTGACCTCACCATCGTCAACGCCAGCGAAGGAATCGAGCTGATCTCCTCGGTGACCAAGGGAACGGACACAACAGAAGGAACTCTCGACCCGCACATCTGGCTCGATTTTACCAACGATCTCATCATCGTCGACCACATTACTGAAGCGATGTCCAACCGTGATTCCGCTCAAAAGGAAGCATTCGCGGCATCAGCTGCAAAGCTCAAGGATGACCTGCGTCAGCTCGACCAGGACTTCACATCTACACTCTCCACCTGCCAAAGCAGAACTGTCGTCTACGGCGGCCACTTCGCGCTGGGATATCTGACGAAGCGGTATGACCTGACCTATCTGGCCGCCCAAGGCCTTTCGCCCGACTCCGAACCTTCGGCAAGCGACCTCACGGCTCTGGTCGATGACATCAGGACCCGCGGAGTGAAGACGGTTTTCTACGAAGAACTTTCCAGTCCCCGCATTGCGGAGACAATAGCCAATGAAACCAGCGCCAGCCTGCTGGAACTCAGCGCCGCGCACAATATCAGCAAACGGGATCTCGATTCCGGCGTGACATTCATCTCCATCATGCGATCAGACCTCGACCATTTACGCCAGGGACTCCAGTGCCAGACACTCTAGTTCGGTTCGACAAAGTCAGTTCGTCCTATGGCCACACCAGAGCTCTCACAGACATCAGTCTCGAGATCAAACGGGGCGACTATGTCGTCATCGCCGGTCCCAACGGCTCCGGCAAATCCACCCTGATCCGGGCGCTGCTGGGCATTGTCCCGGTCAGCGGAACGATCGAGCTTTTTGGCAGGGCAATCGCCGGATTCCACCAGTTCGACCGTATCGGCTATGTCCCGCAGAAGATCTATTCCTTCAACCCGCTCTTCCCTGCCTCGGTCGAAGAGATCGTCCAGTTGGGACTGCTGCCGCATAAACACTTTCCAAAATTTTTTACAGCAAAAGACAAAAAGGCCGTGACCGAGGTGCTCGACGAACTGGGTATCGAGGACCTCAGACACCGTTCGATCCAGGAGCTCTCCGGCGGTCAGCAACAAAAGGTGTTCATCGCCCGCGCCCTGGTCTCTACGCCTGACCTGCTCATATTGGACGAACCGTTCAACTCTCTCGACTCGCTGGTCCGGGAAAAACTGACCGTATTCCTCCGACATCTGAATCGGGAACACGGCATCACTATCCTGCTCGTGACCCATGATCTCGACGATCTGGGGGAACAGGCGCCAGAACTTCTGTATCTGGAGAACAAGATCGTCTTCTACGGCAGATGGGGAGCCTTCTGCGATTTCAAAAGTGATGCCGACAGCCACTCAGGCGAATACTTCCACCAGGCGCTCTGCAAACGGTACCCGGGGAAAGGAGAGCAGAAATGAACAGCATCCTCTCTCTCTGGCAGTACTCATTCATCCAGCGGGCCGTCATCACCGGCTCGTTCGTCGGCATGCTGTGCGCGGTACTGGGGCTCTTCCTGGTCCTGCGCAAATTCAGCCTGATCGGCGACGGACTCGCGCATACCAGCTTTGCCGGTGTTGCCCTCGGTCTGTTCCTGGGCATCTTTCCACTGTATGCCGCGCTCCCGGTCGCCGTCATAGGCTCACTCATCATCCTGCTGCTGTCGAACAAAGCCCGGATCTATGGCGACACCGCCATCGGGATCGTCTCAGCCGTCGGTATCTCTAGTGCCGTCATGCTCGCAAGCCTGTCGAAGGGTTTCAATGTCGACCTCATGAGCTACCTCTTCGGCAATATCCTAGCCGTGCGCTCATCTGAAATGTGGGCGTCGATCGTCCTGGCTGTTCTGTCGCTCGCCGGTCTCACGCTTCTGTACCACGACCTGTTCGCTCTCACCTTTGACGAGACGTATGCTAAAAGCCTGGGCATCAAAACCGCGCAGCTGAACACTCTGTTCTTCATCCTGACCGCCATCGTGGTGGTACTCGCCATCCAGGTGGTCGGCATCATGCTCGTCTCCGCTCTGCTCATCCTGCCCGCCACCACGGCCCTTCAACTGGCCAGGGGATTCAGACAGGCTATCCTGATCTCGATCTCCGTCTCCGTCTTCTCCATTATCTTCGGCATTATGATCTCTTTTGCCCGAGACCTGCCGACAGGTGCGACTATCGTACTATTAAACTTCGCCCTGTTCTCTATCGCCTGGCTTTCAAGGACGCTGGCCAGGGACCGTTGACCCTGTCTTGCTTCCACTGAGTCTGATGTGAGATTATCAGATGCGTCGGTACTAAGAAGGAGCAGTTTTATGCCCTAATCCATCATTTCTGTCCGGAATTTTTCCAAAAACTTTGGTCCCGTCGAGGTCATCTCCGACCTCAGTTTCGAGGTGGAGAAAGGCGAGATATTTGCCTTCCTCGGACCCAACGGCTCCGGCAAGACCACGACCCTCCGGACACTCCTCAATATCTATAAACCGACCAAAGGTGAGCTGCTCATCAACGGCCGACAGTTCAGCCAGGAGCAGGCCGGCATCCTCGGGTATCTGCCGGAGGAGCGCGGACTGTATGTCACCAGCAAAACTCTGGAGATGATGATCTATTTCGGCCAGTTGAAGGGGCTCAGCGCTGCTGCCGCCAAACAGTTTTCTCTGGAGTATCTGAAACGGGTGGACCTCGCGGACAAGGCTGATGTCGTCATCAGCAAGCTGTCGTCAGGCCAGCAGCAAAAGGTCCAACTCGGCATCACGATCATCAACAACCCGCAGCTCCTCATCCTCGACGAGCCGACCAAAGGGCTGGACCCGCTCAACCGGGAGCTGCTCATGGACATCCTGCTGGATCTGAACCGTCAGGGCACGACTATCATATTCAGCACCCACCAGATGAACGAGGCCGAAAAAATCGCTCACCGCCTCCTCATGATCAAAGATGGCAAACGAGCGCTTTATGGCAAAATTGACGAGGTAAAGCGAAGCTTTGGCACCAATATTATTCACCTGGGGTACTCAGGTGCGCTCAAAGAAGATCCCGGTGTCTTCACCGCCGACATCCAGCCCAACAGTGCCGAGATCACCCCGGCCAAAGGTGTCTCGCCGAATGATGTCCTGCAGCATCTCCTGAAGCAGGGCATCGAGATCACCAGATTTACTGTCGCTTCCCCCTCACTCGATGAAATATTCATCCAGGTATCGAAAGGCGCGAAATGAACAAGATCTCCCTCGTCGCCTCCCGTGAATATCTCAAAGTCGTCCGCAAACCGACGTTCTGGCTGGCGACCCTGTTCTTCCCGGTATTCCTCATCGTGGTCAGCCTGATCTCGGGCCTGAGCGCCCAGGAGGCAGAAAAAACGATCAAGGCAGAAGCGGAAGCTTCCAAACTCATCTACATCGTCGATCCCAGCGGCATCATCGGCCAGCAATACCGCCATGATCCCTTCACGGTCATCTCAGAGGCAGAACCCGGCATCGTCGAAGTCAAGGCAGGCACTGCCGATGCCGTCTTCGTCTATCCTGCCGACATCCTCACCGGCCGGCGCATCGAGGTCTATGCCAAAAGCAAAGGGCTGCTCAGCGATACCGGCTATCCGACCCTGGCCACGAACATCCTCAAACAGAGCATACTCAACGGGCTGGGTGACCCGCAGAAGATCGACGCCTACAGTGCAGGCTATCAGACCTCCTCCACCATGTACAAGAACGCGAATTAGATCACGAAATATCTTACCGAAGGAGGTAACGTTAGCTCATTCATAATCTTACCGAAAGGTGGGACAATCTCTTGATTTACAATCAGGAGGGCCCAGAACATGATGAGCTTCAAAAGTAAACGAGAATACATCAAGGAGATCAGGGATAAATATAAACGAT
>MNZT01000083.1 GCA_001873755.1 Candidatus Wirthbacteria bacterium CG2_30_54_11
TCGAAGATAGAGTGGGCTAACTAGGAGAAGAAGAGATATTTGCATTCCCGGAAGGTCACTAAAAGTGCCTTTGACAAACTTCGCTTCTTCTCCTTCTCCTAGCTTATCACTTCCAGCCCGTTTCCTTTATATGACGTTTCGATGCAATATCACTTAATACTTTACGATCTCTACAATCTTGAAAACTATCCTGGTCACGGGTGCAAGTGGATATCTCGGAAGCCGTTTGATCCGGGTATTTGATCCAGATAAGTACCGACTGCTTATTCTGAGACGGTCCACGACCAAGCTGGATCGTATTGCCGACCTGGTCGATCAGGTGGAGTTCGTCGATCGTGAGTCTAGAACCATCGATGATCTGTTCGCTGAGGAGCGAATCGACACTGTACTGCATTGTGCCACGACCTATTCGACCACTCCCGGGGAGACCGGTGCTGTCATCGCAAGCAATCTGTCACTTCCTCTTCAGCTGCTGGAGACCGGCTGCCGGCATCACCTGACGACCTTTATCAATATCGATACGGTCATCGACAATTGCCACAGCAGTTACAGCCTGTCCAAGCGGCAGTTCCGGGAGTGGCTGCAGTTCTACGCTCCTCAGCTGACCGCGATCAATTTTTCCCTGGCTAATTTTTACGGGCCGCACGATGATCCGGACAAGTTCGTCGCCGGCATCCTGCAGGCTTTGCTCACGGGTGCAGACCATATCGACCTCACCTCGGGTGAGCAGAAACGTGATTTTATCTTCATCGACGATGTCTTGACCGCGTTCGGCACTGTCTTGAACAAGAGCGCGGACCTGGGATCTGAATATCATCCGTTCGAGGTCGGAACCGGAGATCTGATCTCCATCCGGGATTTTGTGGAAAGGTTGAAACAGGCCAGCGGGAACACCTCCACAGAACTTCGGTTCGGGGCTGTAGCCCAGCGTACCTGCGAAGTCATGGAACCTGCTGTTGACCTGCATGCGATGGAGAGGCTGGGCTGGAAGGCACGATGCAGCCTGGCAGAAGGTATCACCAAAACTATTGCGGAAGAAAAGAAAGCGAGACACCAATGAAGCTGCTCATCACCGGCGGGTGCGGATTTTTGGGATCGAATCTCGCCTCAGAAGCTCTGGCGCGTCATCATGAACTGTTCGTCCTGGACAATCTGCACCGTCAGGGCAGCGAAAAGAATCTGGCCTGGCTCACGAGCCTGGGCGCGTTCACGTACATCCACGCAGATACGCGTAATGCCAATGATGTCGAACGGGTGGTCAGAGAGGTCCAGCCGGACGTGATCTTTCACCTGGCCGGGCAGGTCGCCATGACCACTTCCATCGCAGATCCCCGTCTGGATTTTGAGACCAATGTCGGCGGGACGATCAATGTGCTCGAATCAGTGCGCAAGTTTTCACCGCAGACTGCAGTGATCTATTCATCGACCAACAAGGTGTACGGCGATTTTTCGCACGTCACGTTCGTGGAACAGGACAAACGGTACATAGCACCCGACTACCCGCAGGGATTTTCAGAAGCAGTGCCTCTGGATTTTCATTCCCCCTACGGCTGTTCCAAGGGTGCGGCAGATCAGTACCTGCTCGACTACCATCGGATATTTGGGCTGAAGACGGTCGTGTTCCGGCACTCCTCGATGTATGGCGCGCGTCAGTTTTCGACCTATGACCAGGGCTGGATCGGCTGGTTCTGCCAGCAGGCGATCGAGACAAAGCAGGGCACGCTGAAGGAGCTGTTCACTATCTCGGGCAACGGCAAACAGGTGCGCGATCTGCTCTATGTGGATGATATGATCAACCTCTACTTCAGGGCAGCGGACAGGGTCGACCAGATCCAGGGGCAGGCATTCAATATCGGAGGTGGAGCAGACAACAGCCTGTCGCTCCTCGAACTTTTCGATATGTTGGAGCAGGAGCTGGGAGTTCATTTGAACTACACGAAGCTTCCGCCCCGGGAAAGCGATCAGCTCATCTTCATCGCAGACATAGCGAAAGCGGCGCAGCTGATAGGGTGGAAACCTCAGGTGGACAAACTGACCGGAGTTCGGAATATGCTCAAATGGGTGACCTCCTATGCATGACATCGACCTGAGCGTCATCATCCCGACTTACCGGGAAGAAGAAAATCTGAGGATCATCCTGCCCCGGCTGCAGCAGACGTTATCCCGGATGAAGATCAGGTTTGAGATCTCAGTGATCGATACCTGCGAAAGTCTCGATCAGACCCGGCAGGTCTGCCTGGACAACGGGGCGACGTATATCAACCGGGAACACGGGAACACCTATGGAGATGCAGTACGAACTGGCGTTCAGCATGCGCAGGGTCAGTTCACGGTTTTCATGGACGCCGACGGCTCGCATACGCCTGAATTCATCCCGCAGCTCTACCGCGAGCGCGCGTCCTGTGACGTGGTCGTGGCCTCCCGGTATGTCGAGGGCGGGAGCAGCGACAATTCCGGTTCCCTGATCTTCATGAGCCTGCTGGTGAACAAAATGTACGCCTGGTTCCTGGGCATCCGCTGCAAGGATGTTTCCAACAGCTTCAAGCTGTATCGGACCGAGCAGCTCAAAACCATCACGCTGAAGAGTAATAATTTCGATATCGTGGAAGAGATCCTGGTCAAGCTTGACCGCATACGAAAACCGCTCACGATCAAAGAACTGCCGTATTCTTTCAAAGAGCGCATGTTCGGCCACACCAAACGAAATCTGGTGTCATTTGCCCTGTCCTTCGCCACGACGCTCATCAAACTGAAACTTATGAAATAGGTTCAGCGATGCAGACAGACGCAGATCAGACAGTTGAGTTAAAAAGGAACCGTCTCCAGATCATGACGCTGATCTCTCTGGTCGGTTTTTTGTTGGCGGTGGTCGTGTATTACATCAGAGCCTACTACCAGGGGCTGTCCTATCCTCAGAGTACCTTTTTGTTCTTCCCTGGCGACCGGTTCAATGATTTTTTCAATATCGCCAAAGTGACGAAGAACCTGGATCCGTATTTTGAATTTGGCGGAGCGTTTGGCAATTATTTTCCCCTGGCCTACCTGTTCGTCTATCCGTTCAGTCTCATAGCGGATCAATGGCAGGCCTTGTACTGGTTCACCGTTGTGTTCTGTCTGCTGTTTTGTGGCTTTTTGTTTTTTCATTTCGTTCTTCGTCAGGCCGGGACACACAGGATTGACCTGTTCACCTGGTTCCCGATCGTGACCATGCTGGTGAGCTATCCGGTGCTGTTCACCGTCGACCGAGGGAACATCGAACTGTATGTGTTCGGCTGTTGCGCCCTGTTCCTGCTGCTGTTCCAAAAGAAGCAGTACACGGCAGCATCGATCTGTCTGGCAGCTGCTATCTCTATGAAGCTGTATCCCGCGGTCTTTCTGATATTTCTCCTGTCGGAGAAAAAGTACCGGCAAAGCATCATTGTCTGCCTGGCCACAGCGGTTTTGAGCGTCGGAGCATTACTGCTGTTCCGGGGGACCATCACCTCGAATCTGGAAGGTCTGAAGCATGGGCTCGATTGGTACACCACTTCATATGTGAAGAATTTTAATATTCTCGAGGGGATCAATTATAACGAATCCTACTTTTCTGTTTTCAGGATTTTGAGTGTTCTGGGATATCTTAAGATCTCGCTCGGTCAGCTGCTGACGCCATACCTCATCGCGACCATGGTAGGATTCGCTCTGGTCACTGGCTATGTCATCTGGGTCGAAAAGGAGATCTGGAAACAGGTAATGCTGCTGGTCGGGAGCATGATCCTGCTGCCCTATGTGTCGGCAGACTACAAACTCATCCATCTGTTCCTTCCTATTGCCCTGTTCGTTGCCTCTCCGTCTCGAAGCCGCCTGGACGGCATGTATGCTGTTATCTTTGGCCTGCTGGTCATTCCAAAGACGTATTTTACGACCCCGGAGGGGATCAACTGGAATTCATTGATTAATATCCTGCTGATGACGGTGTTGTGCGGTCTAATCATCCTTGATCGCTTCGTCCTGTCCAGGCGTCAGACCGCTTCGATCAAGACCGGGGAGGATGAACCATGAAAAAGCTTTTTCTCACCGGCGGTAGCGGTTTCATCGGCCGCAACATCATTGATCAGCTTGGTTCGGTCTACGATATCAGTGCGCCCGGACACCATGAACTTGACCTATTGAACGAAGATCAGGTTCGTTCATACCTGATGGCAGGCAGGTTCGATGCGGTTATACATTCCGCCATCAAGCCGGGGCACCGGAACGCTCCTGATCAGACCGGTCTGCTGGAAGCCAATACCCGCATGTTCTTTAACCTGGCGCGCTGCCGGGACAGCTTCGGCACCATGCTGTTCCTGGGTTCCGGTTCGGTCTATGACATGCGCCACTATCAGCCGCGCATGAAAGAGGACTACTTCGATGCGCATGTACCGGTCGATCCGGTTGGCTATGCCAAGTATCTTTGCGCCAAATACATCGAGACCACGGACAACATCTATGATCTGCGTGTCTTCGGCATCTTCGGCAGATACGAGGACTATGCGATCAGGTTCATCTCCAATGCCATCTGCAAGGCGCTTTTTGATCTGCCGATCACCTGCCGGCAGAACCGGGTGTTCAGCTATCTGTTCATTGATGATCTCATGCCGGTCTTGCGGTTCTTCATCGAGAAGCCGCCGCTGAGAGCCTATAACATCACTCCTGACGAAACGGTAGAACTGGTCCACATAGCACAGAAGGTGCTAGAAGTTTCGGGCAAGGACCTGCCTGTCCTGATTGCGCAGGAGGGAATGGGCATCGAGTACAGCGGGGACAATGCACGGTTGAGAAAAGCGATGCCAACAGGTACAATGACGCCGATTGATCAGGCGATCAGGAAGCTGTATGACTGGTATGCAGAGCATCGGGAAAGTATCGATAGGTCAAAGTTGCTGATAGACAAATAAATTCATCACCCTCTCCCTGCCTCCCCCATCGAGGGGGAGGAGTGTATTCCCCGCCCCTTGCGGGAGGGGTTAGGGGAGGGGATTCTGGTACAGCTGGGAATGACATTTTTACCTAGGAGCACTTGATGAACATTCTGGAACGGAAGATGGTGGAAGCTCTGGTCGACCTCAGGGAGAATCATCATGTGAGTGGGGTCAAGGCTGAGTTCGAGGCCGAAGGCACCAGGATCGAGGAAGCCATGCGGCTGAAGGAAGTGGTCACCCGGGCCGGGCTCGATCTGACCATCAAGATTGGCGGCTGCGAAGGGGTGAAGGACATGTATGAATCCCGGGTCATCGGGGTCAACCGCATCGTGGCACCCATGATAGAGAGTCCCTATGCTTTGAAAAAATTTCTCAAAACGGTCAAATTTGTTTTCCCGGAAGAAGAACGAGGCGGGGTGTCATTTCTCATCAATGTCGAGACTATCCAGGGCTTCCGGAACCTCGATGCCATGCTTTCCCTGCCTGAGATAGATGAGCTCGACGGCATCGTGCTGGGACGGGTCGACATGACCGGCTCCATGGGGCTTACCCGTGAAGATATCAATACCGATGATGTCTTTGACGTCGCCAACGAGATCGCGGCCAAGGCTCACGCCAAAGGTCTCGAGTTCGTCATCGGCGGCGGGGTGTCGGCGTATTCGCTCCCGTTTTTCCGCAGGTTGCCCGAGGGAGCGCTGACCAACTACGAGACCCGCAAACTTATTTTCAAATGCCCCCGGGCTCTCGAAGAGGACGCGGACAAGGGTATCCTGAAGGCCGTGGGATTTGAGCTCATGTGGCTGAAGAATAAGCGGGATTTCTATGGCAGCATCTTTGCCGAGGATGACCTGCGGCTCCAGATGCTCCAGGCCCGGTATGAAAAACTGATCAAGGAAGCCGGAGGTCTGGTCGGATGACCGTTCGCACAGCACTCATCACCGGTGCGTCGAGAGGAATAGGCAAGGCCATCCGTGAGGCTTTTGAAGCCAGCGGCATCGCCGTGCTTGCGCCCGGGCGTACAGAGATGGACCTTTCTGACGCTCGTTCGATCGCAGCCTACCTAGATTCCTTGGGCAGCAGGCAGATAGATATACTGATCAACAATGCTGGTATCAATCCCCTGGGAGGCATTTCTGAAATTACGGACGAAGATATCCGTTCGACCATCGCGGTCAATCTGGAAGCGCCTCTTTTTTTGATGCGAACCCTTGTACCCCGGATGGAGAAGAACGGATGGGGTCGGGTAGTGAACATCAGCTCGATCTGGAGTGAGGTTTCCAAGCCCCGGCGGATCGTCTATTCGTCCACCAAGGCTGGCCTGTCTGCCGCGACCAGAACCATTGCCGTTGAGGTAGCAAGTCACGGGGTGCTGGTCAATGCGGTCGCACCCGGCTATACCAATACCGAACTTACCCGTCAGAACAATCCTCCCGATGTCCTGGCGGCGATCGAACAGACCATTCCTCAGGGGCGTCTGGCTGAGCCGCGGGAGATCGCGGAGCTGGTGCTGTTCCTCTGCTCTGACCGCAATTCATACATCACCGGACAGACTATTTTTATCGATGGCGGGTTCACATGCCAGTAGTGCGGGAGCTCACCATCACGTCGAACCTGCGCAACTATCAGGTGAAGCTGTGCGATGACGACAGTTTTATCGCCGATTTCGCTTCGCAGGCGAATACCGTATTCATCGTTGACGAAAACGTATGGAGACTGCACCAGAACACAACCCTGCGGTTGTTGAAAGATCCGATCATCCTGCCGATCAGCGAAGAAGGAAAATCGCTCGAAAGCGTACAGCTCCTGTATGATCAGGTGATCTCGCTCAGTGCCAAGAAAAATATGACACTCGTCTCTATCGGAGGCGGGATTACGCAGGATATCACCGGTTTCGTCGCGTCCACGCTCTATCGCGGGGTCAATTGGATATTCGTCCCTACCACTTTGCTCGCGCAGGCGGACAGCTGTATCGGCGCCAAGACTTCGCTGAATTACAAAAAGTACAAGAATCTCCTGGGGACATTTTTTCCTCCCCATCAGGTGTATATCTACCCCGGATTTCTGGATACCCTGGATGAGCCTGTGTACCTGAGCGGGCTCGGGGAGATCGTGAAACTGTATGTCATCGGAGGAGAGCAGGATACCCTGAGACTCCTGGGAGCGCTGCCTGCCCTACTGAACCGTCAGGACGAAGTACTGTTGAACTTCGTGATGCGCTCACTTACGATCAAGAAGGACTACATCGAGGCAGATGAATTTGATACCGGCAAACGGAATATGCTCAATTTCGGGCACTGTTTCGGCCATGCGGTCGAATACGCCACTGGCTATGCCCTGGCTCATGGTCAGGCGGTGGTGGTGGGGATGATCCTCGCCGGATTCGTGGCGCGGGAGCGAGGTTTATTACAGACAGAGACAGAGCAGATGCTCCGCGCACAGCTGTTGATCCCGGTTCTGGGCCCTGAATTCCCGAAGCTGGAACTTGACCATGCGAGTATCATCGAAGCGATGAAACAGGACAAGAAACGGGTAGGTGCCGATCTCCCGCTCATCATGGTCACTGACGGCTATGCGATGGTAAAGGTGACTGATCTGAAGGTATCGGAAGTGCATCAGGCTTTGGACTTTTTTACGGAGACAGGGTTATGATCAAGGTCAGTGATTACATCGCCAAGTTCGTGGCAGCTCAAGGCGTGAAGCATGTCTTCATGGTCACCGGCGGCGGTGCCATGCACCTGAATGACTCATTCGGCGCTCATCCGGATATCGAGGTCATCTGCAACCACCATGAGCAGGCCTGCGCCATCGCAGCTGAGGGCTATGCCCGGCTGAACGGCAAGCTGGCGGTGGTCAATGTGACCACCGGTCCTGGTGGACTGAACACGCTGACCGGGGTGTTGGGTCAGTGGACCGATTCCATGCCGGTACTCTACATCTCAGGACAGGTGAAGCATACGACCACCGTTGATTCCTGCCGGGAGATCCCGCTTCGTCAGCTCGGTGACCAGGAGGTTGATATTATTGAAGTCGTGAAGCCGCTTACCAAGTTTGCTGAAAGTGTCACTGATCCCCTGCAGATCAGGCGTGTGCTGTCGCAGGCCGTAGTGACCGCCATGAAAGGCCGCAGAGGGCCGGTCTGGGTTGATGTCCCCATGGATGTGCAGGGTGCGCAGGTCGAGGAATCAGAGCTCGTCGGTTTCACCGAAGACAGCACGGTCGACCGGGTCGTTTCAGACGCGGAATTGACCGATGTCGTGGCCCATCTGACATCCGCCAAACGGCCGGTAATCGTGGCCGGCCACGGTATCAGGCTCGCCAAGGCCGAGAAGGTCTTTTTCCTCCTGACTGATAAACTTGGGATCCCTGTCCTCAGTACGTTCAATGGTTACGACCTGATCGCCACCAATCATCCTCTGTATGTCGGACGTATCGGCACTCTGGGTACCAGAGCCGGCAACTTCGCTCTGCAGAATGCTGACGTGGTGCTCTGTCTGGGAACCCGGAACAACATCCGGCAGGCCAGCTACAACTGGGAAAATTTTGCTCACCGGGCGTACAAGATCGTGGTTGATATCGACCCCTCGGAACTAGAGAAGCCGACCGTGCATCCCGATCTGGCCATCTGTGCCGATGCGGGCAGCTTTGTCCAGTCCTTGATGCATGCTTTGGATGCCGCCCAGATACCTGATCGTTCTGCCTGGCTCGCCTGGTGCAAGGAGCGTCAGGCGAAGTATCCGGTAGTGTTGGGTGCCTATAAAACGCAGATCGTGTCGATCAATCCCTACTATTTTGTCGATGTTTTGACCAAAGCGATGGGACCGGAAGCGGTTGCCATTGCTGGTAATGGTACTGCCTGTGTGGCTCTGTTCCAGGCGGGCAACGTGAAAACTGGGCAGCGGCAGTTCTGGAATTCCGGCTGCGCCTCCATGGGCTATGATCTGCCGGCCGCCATCGGCGCCTGTATCGGCTCGGGAAAGAAAGATGTGATCTGTCTGGCCGGCGACGGCAGTCTTCAGATGAACATCCAGGAGCTGGCGACAGTGGCGCACCTTGGTTTGCCTATCAAACTGTTTTACTTGAACAATGATGGTTATGCCTCCATCAAACAGACCCAGGACAACTTTTTTCACCGGCGCATCGGCTGCTGTCCCCAGTCCGGGGTAGGATTTCCTGATATTCTGAAAGTTGCTGCTGCGTATGGCATACCGTCAGAGAGCCTGCATGATAATCAGGAGCTGGAACAAAAAATAGCATCAGTTCTCGCACACCAGGGTCCCATCATCTGCGAGGTCAAACTTTCTACGGATTACACCTTCATGCCTAAACTTTCGTCCGAAAAACTTCCGGATGGGAAAATGGTTTCCAAGCCGCTTGAGGACCTGTATCCTTTTCTCCCGCGGGAGGAGTTTGAGAGTAATATGATACGGGACGAATAGAAGTTCCTGTCATATAAAGGAAACGGGCTGGAAGTGATAAGCTAGGAGAAGGAGAAGAAGCGAAGTTTGTCAAAGGCACTTTTAGTGACCTTCCGGGAATGCAAATATCTCTTCTTCTCCTAGTTAGCCCACTCTATCTTCGATAACAGGTACGGACTTGTTCCAGGAATTACCCTTGGAAATGTAGAGCCTCGTTAACCGATATGACAAAGAAGAGTGGGCCGGTTACTATCTTAATGGAGGCTTA
>MNZT01000008.1 GCA_001873755.1 Candidatus Wirthbacteria bacterium CG2_30_54_11
AAAAACCAAGCGTGATATACGAAGCGATCCTTTCATACCGATGCATCACAGCAGAAAAAACGCTGACGAGCACGAACATGGTCCAGAGGATCGCGGCATAGATCAGGACCGAATCCCGTCGCACGCTGTCCAGCAGAATGCCCTTTTCGAGCGTATACTGCAAAACGGTAAAACGCGGAAGATACCCTATCCCCTGCATGACGATTCCGGTGAGGCAGATCAGAAGACCCGTATTCAACAGCCACAGGCGAAAAAAAGCCGTATCTCTCCAGGCCTCGGGAGACGAGATGATCGACGACTGCTTCCACCTTGTTTCCACCTCCGAAGCCATTCTGGCATGCGGATCCATCTCCCGCAGTTTGGAGACACGGTAGAGCGCGGAGAGAAAGCCGACATGATCGACCGGATTGATCACGATCTCTCGTTGCCGGCATTGGAGATAGATCACCTGATCGACGATCGGGAGACTGGCCGCTGCCCAGACCGCCGTATCCTGGGCCTGACCGCTGAAATTACGCCAGTACGCCGAGACAGAGCGCTTCTTGTATTTTTTGACCTCGACGAGCGAAAGCGGCATGCGGTAGCGCTTCCATCCTATGTGCAGGGTGAGGAAATCCCGATCCACTACATAATGCATGGTGAGCATGACCATGATGGCCATAAGACAGGCAATACCGAATCCGCCAGTCACCAGAAGTGAAATGCAGAGCAGGAAAAAACGACCGCTGATCCCGCTGTCCGACAACTGCCCGGCAATGCCGATCGAAGCCCAGCCGCTCCCGGAAAGCAGCACCGCCAGAAGGATGAGTGTTACAATATTTGCCCGGGCATTGAATCGGTATCGTATCATATGCCTTTTTCCGTCACCTTATAGTCGAGATCTTTGCCCATCATCAGTCTGGTCTGGGCGTCGAGTGCCGGAAGCGCAGAAAAAAGGATACCCATGACCGGCATCATCAGCCACTGGAGGTAGGTCCAGGATTTTCTCCAGGGGGTCCAGTGCGCAGGACGCTTGGGCGAAAGTGTCGCATCGATCCAGATGAAAATAACCATCACCACCGAGGTAAAAGTCAAAAGGCGGGAAGTGAAAACCGGGAGATTGTACCCCATGACCGTCTGGGCGAAATGAGGATTGATCTGCAGCGGCAGCAGAGTCCCCACTCCGAGGATGAACGGCAAGGTCGCCCAGTTGAAATAATTCGTGATGACTTCCCAGCTCGCGCTGAAGCGCTCCTTCAGGGGGATTTCCGTATGTTCGACGCACCGCATGATGACATAGGGCACGTCCGATGCACCCCACGCCCATCGGCGGATCTGCTCATAGAGATTGCGCATGGCTGTCAGATACGTCCGTCCGTGCACCGCATCTCCGAAAACCGGAAGAAAAAGCGGCGCTATACGGACCCGGTGTCCGAACCGGAAATAAACTTTCCAGAAAAGCCGGGAATCTTCCTGAATGACATCCACATCCCAGTCCCCTGCTTCGGTGACCGAATTGTAGGCCACAGCATAGCTGGACCAGCTCCGGTTTTCCCGATAATTGAGCTGCCGTGCCATCTGGATCTGGGTGCCGAGCGCGGACTGGACCCGGGCGAATACATTGACCTTCCAGATGTTGTTGAAGAACATGGGGATCGGTTGATAGATGTGGACCGCTCTCTCGGGATCAGACGCATAATTGACCGACAGGTCTGCGAAATACCCCGGATGCATGCGATAATCTGCATCCAGGCTGGTCACGATCAAATTTGCGGAATTGATGCGTCCTGCCCGAAGTATCTCACGCCTGAACCATCCGATAGCATACGCCTGATTGGCCGACTTGCCCGCCACCTCTCCGGGTTTCAAGGGATGGAAAGAAAAATACAGATTCGGCAGACGGCCTTTGGCATAATCCATGATGAGCTGCTTTGCCTGTTCGGCATGGGGGTCGGCTGACTCCATGGCAAAAAGTATATGTACCCGGGAGAGAGGAAAATCAACGTGCATGAGATGCTCGAGGGTCGGCTCCAGGACCGCCATGGTCTCCTTGTACACCGGCACGATCACGAGGTGCTCGAGCTGTCCGACCGGGGGGGCAGCAGGATCTGAAACATAACGCACGATGCCTTCGTACTCTTCCTTCATATTGACGACTGCGCGAAAATCTTCCTGATGGCGCATGAACGCAAACGCCCAGAATATCCAGCTCCATACCTTGGCGATACCATGCAGAGGACGGGTGCTGATATGATGCTTCTGCTTCCAGGCATCAATCTCCAGCTTCAACCGGTCAGCGGTCTTCTGCACCTCCGGAGAGGACAGATTGGCATAACGCTGCTCCCAGTCTACCTGGATATCTTTCTGAACGTAGAAAAAGCTGATGAACAGCCTCACCATATGACTGAACGTGCGAAATACCCAGTACACCGCATAGCCGAGCAGCACATAGGCCACCATATCGGGTGCTATGGCAGAAAAAAGCGCCATCCATATGAGCATGAGCCAAGCCAGCGAACCGGGAAGGGCGCGCAGGGTATATTCAAGCTTCTGTCTGGTCACGAACAGTGGCCCTCAAGCATAAGCAATCCAAGCGGGAACATGGTAGAGGAAGAGTACCATGTTTTGGCCTGATTGCATAGCAAACAGAGCGTCCCTCCGCCCTGCCGGACAAAAAAAACAGCCCGTGAGGCTGCCCGCACCGAAACGTATCACGACGAAGGTCAGGGGACTTTTGCCCTGGGGTCGAGGTTCAGCTGAGAGAGATAACTGCCGCCCGGTTCCCACTGGCCCCCGCCATAGACCTCACGCAACCGCTGATAGACATCTTCCTTTTCTACTATCTCTATGATGGCTTCCTGGTCAAATCCATACTGCGCACAGGAATAATCGAACCAGACCGCCTTGGTCCTCTCTTCAGCCCCGACGAACTGATGGACGATCCCGATGGTATGCGACGCGTGGGTCTCCCTCCCGTTCACCGTGCGCACAGGGATATTGATCCCCACCACATGAAGGGTGTCGATACCGCGCTTCCGCAGCTCCCTCCTGGCTGCAGCCGTATAGAAATCGCACATACCATGCGTGAACCGATCCAGCGGCTCTCGTTTCCCCTTCAGGTCCAGTGCCTGGCTGTGTATGCAGGGGGTGATATCGCGGAGTATGGAGACCACTTCATCAGGATGACGGGAGGGCATTCGCGGTTCCAGCATTAATTTTGGGTAGTAGTGTATCGCTATAGTATACCAGATGTACTGTTTGCACTCAAACATAATCATCCCTATAATGCATAGGCTTGTGTTCGCTTTTGCGTATGAATATTCCGAAGGAGTACTCCTCATGTTCGACCTGCAAGAGATCCTGCCCACGATCGGATATCTGGGGATACTGGCTGTCGTGTTCGCCGAGTCGGGCCTTCTCATCGGCTTTTTTCTCCCCGGCGACGGCCTGCTGTTCACAGCCGGCTTCCTCGCTTCCCAGGGCATCTTTGATATCAGGACCCTTTGTCTCATCTCCTTCATAGGCGCCGTCACCGGAGACAGCGTCGGGTATACCTTTGGCCACCGGGTAGGGAAAAAACTGCTCCAAAGGGAAAATTCCCTGCTGTTCCACAAGGACAATATTGAAAAAGCCCGCCTTTTCTATGAAAAACATGGCAAGATATCGATCGTCCTCGCCAGGTTCATGCCTATCGTCCGTACATTTGCTCCCATCATCGCCGGAATCGGAGATATGCACTACACCACATTCCTCTCTTTCAATATTATCGGCGGCCTCCTCTGGGGTGTCGGTGTGACCGTGGCCGGCTTCTTCCTGGGCAAGAGCATCCCGAATGCAGACAAATACCTCCTACCCATAATCCTCGTCATCGTCGTGGTCTCTGTCGCCCCCAGCGCCTGGCACATCCTGAAAGACAAGAAGAACCGTGACTCACTCAAGAAAGCGGTCAAGAAGCTCTTCACCCGCAAAAAATGATTCTCAACCAAGCATTTCTGGTTTTAAAAAACCCCGCACTGCTAAAAGAGTGCGGAGTTTTCTGCTCCAATGAAACTCCTCGCAGCAAGCTGGCGAGGTATCTAAACAATACTAACTAATGTTCATTTCGCAGCACAGCTGCTGGGTATTTACCCTAAAAAGAGAATAAATACCTGTGGCCTGCCACGTCGCTCACGAACGACGTGGTAACCCCTGCCCGCCTCCGTTCGGAAACTGCGGCGAGGCCTTGCATCTGTGTCGATGTACTTTGCTGCGTATCCTGTTTCTCAAGTGGCGCCCCCTGCAGGAGTCGAACCCGCAACCTCCTGGTTCGAAGCCAGGCACTCTATCCAGTTGAGCTAAGGGGGCGTAAGGAACGAGAAACATAGGAAAGTGCAAAGACGATGAGTCCAGGACTCGTCCTCCGAAGCCCTCCGAAGTGCCTTGACGTAGGAGGGCGAAGGAGGAAAGGGGGCAAGTCATCGCAGCCTCGCCGTAGTCTGACGCATGCGGACGTAGATCAAGCGTAAAGCGAAAAGTGCCAAATGTAAAGATTAGAATCTAGGATCCGGCCAATGACCATAGTCCATAGCAGATGAGCGCGATCCCGATGACCGGATAGGCAACGAGGAAAAAATAACGCATCCTCGCCACTTGGGTTTTTACCTTGTCCCACACGAAAGCAAGTGCCAGGAATGGGATCAGAAGACCGAGACCATAGACGGTCAGCATGATGATCGGAGTGACTCCTGCACCCTTTTCAACGGAGAGCGTCAGTATCGCGCCGAGGATTGGCCCCACGCAGGGCGTCCAGGCCAGAGAAGCTATGATACCCAGGATAAATGCGGCGAACAGGGAAGCAGACGAACCCACGTCCGCCTTCGGCGCCAACCGTTGAAAGGCCTTCTGAACCGGTGACAGATAACGCTGGAGGCGGCTTTCGAACAGCTCGAACAGCGGACCCAGCAACGGCTGAAAGACGAACATGATCCCCATCACAATGATCAGAATGTCCCGAAGATCGCTGTAAGCATTCTTGGTAAAAGCACAGGACAGGACCGCTGCGCTGGAGCCCAGCAGCACGAACCAGAGCAGGAATCCTGCCCCGAAGGCCGCTGCTCTCGTGATGCTTTTCTGACGACCGAAAACCGCGCTTATGTAGAGCGGGAACAGAGCGATGACACAGGGGTTGATGAACGACGCCACCCCGGCCACAAAGGAAGAGACCAGATTTATTTGACTGTCCATTCTGTTTTTCCAACATAACTAACCCATCCAGTATAACGCCTGTCCTCTGGAAAATCGAGCTCGTTGTTGACTCGTAGTGCCAAGTCGGCCAATATACAGATCGTCCAGTTCACATACACTGCCCAGGTATGCCCCAAAGAGCCACTTCTGTCACAGCCTGCCACCTGGCCCCCTGTCTCCATCCAGCGGAAAAAGGATGCCTCCACGGCATACCGTATTATCCGTACGTCGATGAACGGTCAATGCGGACCTGTATCCGAAATCTCTCAGATAGTGTCGACCTGAGGTCTTTTGACCATATTTTCTATGTACTGCAGGGCGGGCTGTTCCTCTATGAGCAGCTGACCGCACTGCAAGTCTACCCCAGGAAATACGAAAAGCACTCTATCGAGTATCATCGCCACCCGGTGAACGGCGACCGTCTGGTGGACAAAGCCCTGCCGGAAGGATTGAAAGGCAGCATCCTCGTCATCGATGATGTCTGGGATACTGCCCGCACCGCCCGCCTGATCGTCGAAGATGCCCGCCGGCAAAGCGCTGTAACCTCTATAACTTTTGCTGTGGTAGCGTACAAGGATATCGTCCCCGAGAGGGTTGAGGTTCCGGACATAATTGTCTACGCTGCCGTGCAGGTAGAGAACCGCTGGCTGGGCGGCTGCGGCATGGATCTCGGGGTCGAAGGTCCGCTGAACCGCGACTTTCGCCAGCTGCCGGTCCTCGTGGTCAAATGCTCCTGAACATCAGGCAAAAGACTATGGTGATCGCGTTCATCCCTCTGATCGCATACCAACTGTTGTCAAAACCAATCAACCTGGCGACTCCAACCAGTTTCATCAACCAGGCAGGTAGTCTCTCGCCCGGTCTTTGAGGGAGTGAGCGGTCATTTCGATGGATTCTACTCTTGTGGGATCAGTGAGACATACAGGCTGCATTTTCCGTTCTTCCCACATTCGCTCAAAAGATGCACTGTCACCCTTCGCAATGCCTGGTACTACCGGATTGCCGGATAGCCACTGTTCCCCCATCAACCGAGTGGCTCGTGCCAGATGTCGTGCGTACACTGCCGCGCTCCGCAGCCCGCTGTCAGATAGGCGCGCCAGACGATGTTGTTGTGCTGACGAAGTGACGATGACACTGCCTCTGCAATCCACGATGCACCCACTCTGATGATCAAGGAACAGATCATCTGGTCCCGAAGGTATGAGGATACAATCCTGAGCTATCAACACCGTTCGTGGAAATACACTGATCTGCCCATGAGGCCCCCCCAGGCGAGAACCTGCATTGCTGGTATTGTGAACAAAAATGGTATTACGCACATCAACAATCGAACCAGGTACCAGCAGGTCTATCCCACCACCAGTGTGGAACGCGCTATTACCGGCGATCAAACTGTCCTCACAGTGAAGATGACCACCCTGGACTGAAATACCCCCGCCGCACATGCCTGATTCACCTCCAGTACAGACGACCTGATGCAAGGTCAGAGACGCATCCTGACACACCAGAACATTAGCTCCGTCAATAAAGCGATACAGGCTGGGAATATGTCTATCGCCATCCATTGGTCCTGCCGCTGCAGGTCGACCTCTCGACCGAACAGTTGAACCATTCCGGATTTCAGCACCTGATATCCAGGCTCGCGCTCCTGGCTCCACCAGAACTACGTGAGCAGTCTGGTGTTGTCCATCCAGGACAGCAGCATCACACTCGATCGTAACATCGGTAAAACCCGCATGAAAACGCAGAAGTGAATCCTGAGAGTCCTCTGCCCTCCACTCACCTCTCAGCCGAAAATCGCGATGCCCTTCACGATACGCCACTTCAAGAACTTTCTGCAGAGAGAACTCAGAAGGAAATATTTCAAATGGTTGTTTTCCGTCGCCTTCGAATACCATGGGGCATAGATCCCTGTATGTACATCAGGAAGATAGTATACAGATGCAAGAGGACATTGACAATGTTCGCCCTGTGCTGCTAAAATTGCATATATACCTCCACCCCAGGTATAGGTTCATCTACCAAAAGGAGAACGATTCATGGATGCGAATCACGAAAAAACCCTCGTCAATTTCAAAAAGGCCAAAGGCCACATCGACCGCATCGTGAAGATGATCGAAGACGGCGAGTACTGCATTGATGTGATGCAGCAGAATCTGGCGGTGGTCGGATTGCTGAAGTCAGCTCACCTCATGCTCATGGAAGGACACCTGAACACGTGCTTCAGCAACGCCATGAAGACCGACAACGAAGAGCGCAAGCAGAAAATGATCGATGAGATCCTGACCGTCAGCCGCCTGGCCAATAAAACCTAATACAGTCTTCCGGAGCCTGAACATGAACAAAACCATCGTGCCTATCCAGGGCATGCACTGCAAAGCCTGCGAGATCCTCATCCAGGACGAACTGAAGCAGCTGCCGGGCGTGAAAAAAGTCCACATGAGCTATAAGAACAGCGAAGCCGAGATCCTCTCGACCTCAGAAGTCCCGATGGCCAGGATACGAAAGGCGATTGAGAAAGCCGGGTATAAAGTCGGCCGCGACGATCCGAAAGCCTGGATCACGAAAAATCCTGAAGACTACCGGGATATCCTGCTTCTCCTCCCGCTCCTGGTCGTCCTGCTCATCACAGCCAAAGCCCTGGGACTGCAGAACCTGAGCGCAGGCTCCGGCAGCACTTCCAGCTTGGCGGTCGTGCTTCTCGTCGGACTCACGGCCGGATTCTCGACCTGCATGGCGCTGGTGGGCGGTCTCATTCTGGGCGTCTCTGCCCGCCATGCCGCCAGCCATCCTGAAGCTTCGTCAAAGGAAAAGTTCATTCCGCATGTTTTTTTCAACCTGGGGCGCATCGCCTCCTATGCTGTCCTCGGCGGCCTCATCGGCCTGCTGGGCAAGGCATTCCAGATGTCCGGGATGCTGCTCGGGGTCATGACGGTCGGTGTCGGGCTGGTCATGCTGCTCATGGGGATTCAGCTCACCGGACTCATGCCAAGACTTTCTCATATCAAGATCGCATTCACGCTCGGTGGACAGCGGATCTTTGAAAAAAAAGACGAAACCTATTCACATACCAACGCCATGGTTCTCGGGGCACTTACATTTTTCCTGCCCTGCGGGTTCACCCAATCCATGCAGATCTACGCCATGAGCACCGGTAACTTCCTCTCGGGTGCGCTCATCATGGCCACCTTTGCCATCGGAACCACACCGGGTCTGCTCGGAGTCGGCGGTCTTTCATCCCTGGTCAAGGGAGCATTTGCCAGACGTTTCTTTAAATTCGCAGGTCTGGTCGTGATCGCCTTTGCGGCGTTCAATCTGAGCAACGGAGCGAACCTGCTGAATTTAAAAGGTATTTTCTCTTTCGACACCTCCACCGTCCAGGCAAATGTCGATGACCCCAATGTCGTAATAAAGGATGGGGTTCAGGTCGTCTCCATGACCCAGATCGCCAGCGGCTACAAACCGAACAAGTTCACTATTCAGAAGGGAATTCCGGTCAAGTGGGTGATCGACAGCAAGGATCCCTACTCCTGCGCAAGTTCGCTCGTAGCCTCCAAAATCGGCGTTCGCAAAAGCCTGACCAAGGGCGAGAATATCATCGAGTTCACCCCAAAGGAGACAGGGGAGATCAAATTCAGCTGCTCCATGGGCATGTATAACGGCAAATTTATCGTTGTCGAAGCTAAAATCTAGACAAGCAGGAGTGAATTCTTCCCGCTGCCTAAAGGCAATTTGTATGCATTATTATACCCCTACCCCAGGTACAGGTATTAGGAGAATGTCATGAACGAAATCGATCTCAATTTTTCAGGATTCACCTGCGATGCGTGTGCAAAGCTGGTCTCCAACCGGCTGCTCAGGATCAAGGGTGTGGAGCAAGCAATCGTCAACCGCAGCGGCAAAGCGCAGCTTCGGGCTAACCGGACTTTGACCGCAGATGACATCAAACCCGTTTTGAACGGGACCAGCTACTCCTTTGTATTCGCTCAATAACTTATTAGCTACAGGATAGGTCCGATGACTAAAAAGATACACCTGGACATCACCGGCATGCATTGCGGC
>MNZT01000066.1 GCA_001873755.1 Candidatus Wirthbacteria bacterium CG2_30_54_11
ATGTCGGCCGTACTAGGCTCTACGATAACTGCATATTCGAATAAAGATCGAGAGGCGATTTTTCTTTCAGGCGAGATCAGGCAGATATTTCCGGAGCATGGATCTGGTGAGGAATCCTTCCCTCAGGATCTTGACCGGTGAAGCGGTGAGATCGATGACGGTCGAGGAAACGCCTGCTGAGCAGGTGCCTTCGATGATGCCGTCGGCCAGGTATTTCAGCTCCGGTTCCAGCTCAGCAGTTGAGCCGGGTGCAGGTTTTCCCCTCAGATTGGCACTGCTGGCGACGAGCGGAGAGCCTAGCGCCCGGATGACTTCAAGCGTGACCGGATGGTCGGGTATGCGCAGACCGACGTTGGCTGCGCCGTCGCAGACGAGGTCGAGACCCTGGTCGTACAGGCTGTCAAAGCGGCGGGGTACGATGATAGTGAGACCGCCCGGCCAGCAGCGATCAAGCAGACATTTGATTTCGGTTGAAAAAGTCACGGGGCTGAGCGCAGGGATATCTTTGATCGAACCGATGAGCAGGGCTGTCGCCTGATCCAACGGGCGTTCTTTGATCCGATATAGCTTCCTGATAGCTTCCGGGCAGCCCAGCGAAGCTGAGACCCCGCAGACGGTATCGGTCGGCAGGACGATGATGCCTTCAGTCATGAGGAGTTTGACCGCTTTTTCGAGCGTGACAATAGTCGCCATTTCTATGCTTTGACCAGTATGGTCCGATCCAGATGCTGACCGTCCTGGAGGACTTCGATAGTCGACTGGGGAAGATATTTGAAGATCAGGGCGCGCATGGCAGGTACCTGTTCCGGGTCTATTTCGAGAAGCATGATGCCGTTCTGGAGGAGGAACTGAGGGGTCTGGGCGAGCAGGTGGCGGTAGTGATCGAGGCCATCGACTCCCGAGACAAATGCCTCTCTGGGTTCGAACTGGGTGATTTCCGGCTCCAGTCCCTCATATTTGCTTTCGCTGATGTAGGGGAGATTGGCGATGATGATGTTGACAGGCTGAGGCAGGGGGGCCAGGAGATCCCCCAGGAGAAATGATATGTTCTGGTCCAGAGACTGGAGCGAGGCGTTGATCCGTGCGACTTCCAGTGCCTCTGGGGAGGTGTCGGTAGCAAATATTTTGACGAAATTCGCCGTCTTGGCGATGCTGATAGCGATATTGCCGCAGCCGGTGCCGACATCGACCAGAGCCAGCTGGTCATGACCGAATTCCCATTGTTTGACATAGTGCAGCGTCCGTTCGATCAGGATCTCGGTCTCGGGTCGGGGGATGAGCACCCTTTTATCGACGAGGAACTTCATCCCGTAGAATTCCTTATTCCCGGTGATATAGGCAAGCGGTTCCCTTTTCAGTCTGCGGGCGAGCAGCAGCTGGAAGGCAGCGAGCTGATCTGCATGGATATGGTCGGTCCAGCGGGTGATCAGTTTTTCCCGGCTGATATTCAGAGCTGACATCAGAAGCAGCTCGGCGTCCAGGCGGGCTGATTTGATCCCGACCTGGGCGAGCTGGATGGCGCTCTGGGCGATAAGGTTGGCGATGATGGAGATGTCGAGAGAAGTCGCGGCTTCCAGTTTGTGATTGGTCTCTTCTACGACTTCATTTTTGGTGAGCACCCAGTTGCCGCTCTGATCTCGCGTGAGTTTGCCTTTATTCTGTTCAGTATCAGCTTTTTTATGCGGATCCTTGGTTTCGGTCTTGATCATGGTGTCCTCAGGATGATAAATGCTCTGACTGGGAGGCGATGATGAGCGGATCTATGGCGCGGTCGAGGTCTCCGTTCATGAATCCCGGCAGGTTGGAGATGTTCAGATGGATCCGGTGGTCAGTGATCCGGTCTTGAGGATAATTGTAGGTCCGGATCTTTTCACTCCGGTCTCCGGAGCCCACCTGGCTGCGTCGTTCGGTCTCCCGTTCCTTGGCTTTCCGCTCTTCCTCGGCGGCATAGATCCTGGAGCGCAGGATACTCATGGCTTTCACCTTGTTTTTCAACTGCGAGCGTTCGTCCTGGCAGGCCACGACGGTGCCGGTCGGCAGATGGGTGATACGGACGGCTGAATCAGTCGTATTGACGCTCTGGCCGCCGTGTCCGCTGGAGCGGTAGACATCAATCTTTAGATCTTCCGGGCGTATCACGAGGTCTAATTCTTCTGCTTCTGCCATGACCGCTACGGTTGCAGCTGAGGTGTGTACACGGCCATTGGATTCAGTCACAGGAACTCGCTGAACCCGGTGAGTTCCGCTTTCGAATTTCAGGCGGCTGTAAGCACCCCGTCCGTAGACACCAAAGGCGATCTCCTTGTATCCGCCTCCCTCGGTTTCATGGGAAGAGAGCACTTCGGTGCGCCAGCCACGGCGGTCCGCATACTTGAGGTACATGCGCACGAGCTCTCCCGCGAACAGGGCTGCTTCGTCGCCGCCGGTGCCTGCCCGGATCTCGATGATGACATTCTTTTCGTCCCGGGGGTCCCTGGGCAGGAGCATCAGTTTCAGTTCCTGCTCTGCAGATTCGATCTGAGCTTTCAGGCCATTCAATTCCTCCCGTGCCATTTCCAGAAGGTCCGGGTCAGACTCATGGGAAATGATCTCTTCATTGCCGGCGATATCCGTGAGTATCTTCCGGTAACGGGCCATGGCATCAATGATCGGTTCGAGCTCCGAAAGTTCGATTCCCAGCTCCTGCAGTTTCTGCGGCTGCGATATGACGGCAGGGTCTTCCAGTTCTTTTTTTACGTCTGCGTAGTGCAGTTCGATCTTTTCGAGTTTGTCGAGCATGACAGATCGGTCTCTGATAGTTGGACAGGCTTGTAACAAGTAAAAAGTATACACGGGTTCCTGCGGTTGGTACAAGTAGCCCGTGGTGCATTTTTTGCAAAAGCCGGCGGAGATGCTATGCTTCGCAGGTGAGTTTTACCGGAGGAGACGATATGGATTTTCAAACTGCATACCAGGGGCTTCAGGATGGTGTCCAAAGCAGATTACGTCTGTTTTTTGACCAAAAACTGAAGGACGCGGGCTCCGATCCGATCATCGCAGAGATGTTTTCACACATTCGTGATCTGACCCTCAGGGGAGGGAAAAGGCTCCGTCCGGCTCTGCTTTTAGGCAGTTATCTGTGTTTTTCTTCGGATGATACCGACAGCGTTATCGCCGCCGGGACTGCCTGCGAACTCATGCAGAGCTCGCTCATCATCCACGACGATATCATGGACCAGTCAGAAGTGCGGCGCGGCGGGCCCACGCTCCACCGGGCATATGAGCAGCAAGCGAATGGGCAGTTCTCTCCAGGCCTTTCGTCCTCGCTGGCGATCCTGGCAGGAAATACAGCCGGGTACCTGGGCCTCGAGATGCTTGAGCAGTCCGGCTTTCCTCTTCAGATCGTCCGGCGAGTGACAGCGCTCTACGGCCAGATCATGGTGGATGAAAATCATGGCCAGGCGCTCGATATCTATCCGAGGGACATTCAGACCCTGTCAGAGGCAGACGTACTGGACATCTACCGGTATAAAACATCCCGGTACACCACGGAGTTTCCCCTTATGGCAGGGGCCTTGTTCGCCGGGCAGGAACAGGACTCAACAGGAAAAATGATGCAGGCAGGGATCGACCTGGGGATCGCATTTCAAATCCAGGACGATATCCTCGGCGTATTTGGTGATGAGCAGGTGACCGGGAAGAGCACGCTCAGCGATCTCGCGGAAGGCAAGAAAACACTGTTAGCGGTTCAGGCTTATGTCTCAGCGACTGAAAAGCAGAAGGACACGCTGAAAAGTCTGCTGGGAAGAGGTGACCTGACCCAAAAGGAGGCAGAGCAGGTCAGACGGGTGATGAGGGAAACAGGCGCTCTCGACCACTCCAGGCGAAAAGCGGCTGAGTATTTTGGCAGGGTGCGGGCTGTGGTTGACGAATCCCGGTGGAGATCGCAGGGCAGGGAGTGGCTGCTTTCGCTGATCGCATTGATCGAGAAGCGGAAGGTATAAAAAACCCCGCCCTTCGATGTACTCAGGGCGGGTTTTGATTACTTTTTTTTGACTGCCGGCTTTTTGGCCGTCTTGGCGGCTTTTTTCTGTGCGTCGTCTTCCATCTGGATCTTGATCTTTTTCAGGAGGTCTTCGGTGGTCTCTTCGACTTTGGATTCGACCTTGGGCGCGGCGACCTTTACCTTCTTCTTCGTCGTGGCCTTGCGCTGCTCGGAGATGGCGATGCGTTTCTGGAAACGGTCGACCTGTCCGGCAGTATCGATGAGTACCTGCTCACCGGTGAAGAACGGGTGGCATTTGGAGCAGAGCTCAGTCTTGATCTCGGGTATCGTCGCCTTGGTCATGAATTTGTTGCCGCAGGCGCAGATGACCTGGCAGTCTACAAAAGCAGGATGCAGATTTTTTTTCATACCACAATTCCTAACTTACAGATGAAGGGCTTTTTAATACGCGGCGAGTACTATAGCACACCTTCGGCACGGACGCTAGGGCTTTTCTATAATCTAAAACGTCGGACCGGCGGTGCTGGTTTTCTGCTTCAGTTTCAGTTCCAGTTCGCTTCGGGGAAGCAGGATGCGCCGCGAACAGGTAGTGCACTGTAGACCTATATCAGCTCCGAGGCGGGTGACCGACCATTCATGCCCGCCGCAGGGATGCTTCTTTTTCAGCGTTACGCTGTCGCCGATGTGGAGTTCGATCATGAAAAACACGCTTTAGGAAGACTTGGCTTTTCTCTTTGTACGGGCGGTAGAGGTGGACGGTTTGGCAACCAGAACATTGCTCAGGACTTCGTCCATCGTATCGACCGGGATGATCGTCAGTCTGTTTCTGATCTTCTCCGGGATATCGGGGAGGTCTGACGTGTTCTGCTTCGGGATGATCACGGTAGGAATACGCGCGCGATGCGCGGCCAGTATTTTTTCCTTGAGTCCACCGATGGGGAGGACGCGGCCTCTGAGTGTGATCTCGCCGGTCATGGCAACTTGAGAAGCGACTGGGGTTTTGGTCAATGCAGAGACCAGCGCGGAGGCGATAGCGATACCGGCGGAGGGGCCGTCCTTGGGTACGGCGCCTTCCGGGACATGGATATGGATATCCAGTTTTTCGTTGAAACCTTTGGCCAGCTTGAATTGGGTTTCTCTCGACCGGATGTAGCTGAGTGCTGCCTTGGCTGATTCCTGCATGATATCGCCGAGCTGGCCGGTGATGATCAGATTGCCTTTGCCGGGCATGGTGGCGACCTCGATAGGCATGATGACGCCGCCGACCTCGGTCCAGGCCAGGCCGGTCGCGATGCCGATCTGCGGAGCAGGCTCTTTTTCTTCCGGCTTGTATTTTTCCGGGCCGAGATAGGCTTCCAGGTCAGTCCGTGTTATCGAATATTCAGCTTTCTCGGGAAGAGAACCGTCAACGATTTTCTTGCCGATCTTGCGGCAGATCTTGGCGATATTCCGCTCCAGTTCTCTCACTCCGGGCTCTTTGGTATAGCGGGTGATGATGGCGGTGATCATGGGCAGTGAAAAAACCGGTTGATTTTTAGCGGTCAAACCGTGTTCCAGGATCTGTTTGGGAATCAGGTGGCGCACGGCGATCTCGATCTTTTCTTCTTCGGTATAGCTGGAAAGCTGGATGATCTCGAGCCGGTCGCTGAGCGGTTCCGGAATGTGATAGAGCAGATTGGCGGTCGTGATGAACAGGACCTGCGACAGGTCGTACGGGACCTCCAGAAAATGATCGACGAAGGCATGATTCTGCTCCGGGTCGAGCACCTCGAGCAGGGCGGAGGTCGGGTCTCCACGAAAATCGCTGTCCATCTTGTCCACCTCATCCAGCAGGATCAGAGGGTTGATGACCCCGGCATTTTTCATGCCGCTGATGATGCGGCCCGGCAGAGCGCCGATGTAGGTGCGCCGGTGGCCTCGGATCTCGGCTTCGTCACGGACTCCGCCCAGGGAGATCCTGATGTACTTGCGTCCCAGAGCGCCGGCCACAGATTTGGCCAGAGAGGTTTTGCCGGTACCTGGAGGTCCGACGAAACAGAGGATCGGTCCTTTGGATCCGGGCGCCAGTTTTTTGATCGCCAGGAATTCGAGGATGCGTTCCTTGACCTTGTCCAGGCCGAAATGGTCCGCTTCCAGGATGGAGGAGACATGGTTCAGGTCGGAATTCTCCTCGTCTTTTTTGGACCAGGGCAGGTCGAGGATATAGTCGATATAGGATTTGGTGAGGCCATACTCGGGCGACATGGAGGGGATTTTTTCCAGATGCTTGAGTTCGTTCTCCACCTGTTTGACCGCTTCGGGGGGGAGTTTTAGTTCTTTCATCTTTTTGGCGATATCAGGCTCGGCTGATTCGTCGCCGTTTTCCTTCAATTCCTCCTGGATCGCTTTGAGCTGTTCTCTGAGAAAGTATTCCTTTTCAGCCTGCTTTAGGCGGTAGGAGGCTTTTTCTCTGATCTGCTGTCCTACATCATTGATCTGGCATTCTTTTTCCAGCAGGGCACCGATCTTTTTCAGCTGTCCGCAGACATCAGTGGTTTCCAGGAGTTCCTGTTTGGAAGCCAGAGGACCCGGCAGGTAGCTCGAGAGGATGTTGGCATAGTGGAGGATGTCGTCGATATTGTCCACGACCGAGGCGAGATCGTCGGGGATGTGGCTGAGGAGCTTGATATAGCGCTGCAGCTGGGCGACCGCATACCGGGTGCAGGCTTCCAGTTCGATGAGGTCGGTGACCGGCTCGTTGTCCAGGTGCACCGCATCGGCGTGAAGCACGCCCTCGACATCCCTGAAGGACAGGATGCGGATGCGTTTGCCGCCGACCAGGATGAGCCTGAGCGATCCGTCAGGCATGCGCATGGTCTGGGCGATCTCCGCGATGACACCTACTCTGTAGAGGTCCTCCTCAGGTGAGACAAAGGTCTTGTCCTGGTCTTTCTGGGCGATGACGATGATCTTTTTGGTGTCGTCGGAGCTTTTTTCCACGGCCCGCACGGAATCCAGACGGCCCACAATCACCGGGACGATCATCTCCGGGAAGATGACGAGATTTCGAAGCGGCAGGACCGGGAGGTTGACGGTCGGGGGAGTCCCGGTCTGAGGTGCAGGGTCGAAGAATTCCTGATGGAGGTTTTTGAACTCATTAAGTTTGAGGGCCTGCTCAGAGGGCAGCGGGCCGGGTTGTTTGAACCGATCAAAAAATTTATTCATCATGCGACGTTGGATTTACTTGGTTTAGCTTCGGTCTGAATTAGTTTTGGCTTACCGCTACCGGTGATGACATCCGCTTCGATGACGCATTCTGTGATACTTTCCGAAAAAGGCATGGTGAACATGACATCCTGCAGCAGCTTTTCCACGATGGTCCTCAGAGCCCGGGCGCCGGTTTTGTACTCCTGGCATTTTTTCGTAATGGCCCGAAGTGCGTCATCGGTAAAGGTCAGTTGGACATGGTCCAGTTCGAAAAGCTTCTGGTACTGCTTGATGATGGCGTTTTTGGGCAGGGTCAGGATAGACAGGAGATCGTCCTCGGTGAGCGGCATGAGGGGGGTGATGACGGGCAGTCTGCCGACCAGCTCCGGGATCAGGCCGAAGTGGAGCAGGTCATCAGAAGAAACATGTTCCAACGCGGCAAAATGTGCCAGGTTGCTTTTGTGCCGGGGTTTGATCTCGGTCTCAAAACCGATACCGCCCAGATGGTGGAGGCGCTGTTCGATATGGCTTTCGATTCCTTCAAAAGCGCCGCCGCAGATGAACAGGATGTTCGAGGTGTCGATCTTCAGGTATTCCTGCTGCGGATGCTTGCGGCCGCCCTGAGGGGGGACATTGGCCAGCGTGCCCTCGATGATCTTCAGCAGTGCCTGTTGGACGCCCTCGCCTGATACGTCGCGGGTGATGGACGGATTTTCGCTTTTGCGTCCGATCTTGTCGATCTCATCGAGATAGATGATCCCGTGTTCGGCTTTCTTGATGTCGCCCTTGGCCGCGATGATGAGGCCCAGGAGGACATTTTCCACATCCTCACCGACATAGCCGGCCTCGGTCAGCGAGGTGGCATCGGCGATGGAGAACGGGACATCGAGGATTCTGGCCAGGGTCTGGGCCAGAAGCGTCTTGCCGGAGCCGGTAGGTCCTGCGAGCAGAATATTGCTCTTCTGGATCTCGAGATCGCTTTCCTTCAGCTCCTCGGCATGCTTGAGGCGTTTATAGTGATTGTAGACCGCGACCGAGAGTGTCTTTTTGGCCTGGTCCTGGCCGATGACATAGTCGCAGAGTTTTTGATGGATCTCTTTGGGCGTGGGCAGGGGAGCTGTCTCCCAGAACGGTGGAGCCGAGGCCGGTTCCTTGGGCTGTTCGATGGCTTTTTGGCCCAGTGAGAGGCACTGGGAGCAGATGTAGGCGTTGTTGCCCCGCAGCAGGGGTCCGGTTTCTCTGGTGCTCTGTCCGCAGAACGAACAGCGTTTATCAGATGAGTTTTCCATGGTGATCAGGTGCTAATGGATAGATGGATAGGATGTTCAGGCATGCAGAGGCGGGCGGTGGTCGATGATCTTGTCCACGAGGCCGTATTTGAGCGCTTCTTCGGCGCTGAGGAAGAAGTTGCGATCGCTGTCTTTCTCGATCTTTCTGGTGCTCTGGCCGGTATGCTGGGCGAGCAGCTCGCACATGAGCTGCTTGATCTTCAGGCCCTCGCGGGTAGCGATCTCCATGTCGGAGATCTGGCCCTGAGCTCCGCTCAGAGGCTGATGGATCATGATGCGGGAATGGGGCAGAGCCAGACGCTTGCCGGGAGTGCCGCCGGCGAGCAGGAGCGAAGCCATGCTGGCTGCCTGTCCCAGGCAGATAGTCGATACATCGCAATAGATATACTGCATGGTGTCGTAGATCGCGAGGCCGGCAGAGACCACTCCCCCGGGAGAATTGATGTAGATGCTGATATCCTTCTTCGGGTCTTCGCTCTCCAGAAAGATCAGCTGAGCGGTCACCAGATTGGCATAGGTTTCGGTGATCTCTTCGCCGATGAATATGACGCGGTCTTTGAGCAGCCGGGAATAGATATCATAGGATCGTTCACCGGCCGGGGTTTTTTCGATGACCA
>MNZT01000030.1 GCA_001873755.1 Candidatus Wirthbacteria bacterium CG2_30_54_11
GCTCTGCTGAAATTTCTCGGCAAACAGGAACAGCGGGTGCCTGTCTTCTCCGCCGTACGTGTCGACGGCAAACGCCTCTACGAGTCAGCCCATGCCGGCAAAGAAGTTGCGACCGCCGATCTCCCTGTCAGGACCATCGAGATCACCGCGATCGACCTGCTGGACTTCATCACCGCGAACAAAGCCACCGGCGGTCTGCCTCGGTTCCGGCTCAGGATACACTGCTCCAAGGGGACATATGTCAGGTCTATCGTACACGATCTGGGACTGGCGCTGGGAGGATGCGCATTCGTCAGCGTACTAAGAAGGCTGGCGATCGGAACGTATACCCTAGACTAGGCATCTTCTTCATCTGCCGCCGCTTCGACGTCCTTCAGTGCCTGCATGAATCGTGTATATCTGGCGGCCAATGCCAGCAAGTTGATTTCTCCGAGTTGGAAGCGCGCTTCTGGCAGCACTCCCCGTTCTGCTTCGCTTTTCATCAGTTCTTTAAAAAAAACTATCATTCGGGCTTCGCAAGCCTTCAATACTCTGAACCTATCATCACCGAAGGGATTACCAAACAGGGACTGCAATTCCTCCATCAGTTTCTTCCTCTCGAGCAACAGTGTCTGATTGAACCATACCTTGATCTTTGGCTCTTCCTTAATCAAGTCCGCATCGCGTCTGCCTGGAGGGAAATTGATATCGATGGGACGAAAATCTTTCAAATCAAGAGCAAATTGCGATGCCCTCTGGTTACAAATCAGCACCAGATGATGCCTGCCGTCATTACTATCCCAGATCATCAGTTGGTACCCGAGTTGTTTCCCCAGGTCTTTTCGCTCTGTATGGTAAAACCTGGAGACCTTGATCATTTTCATTGCAGCCTCTTCTTTTGTGCCCCAGCCTTCGATCACAGCACCTGCAGGCAGCGCATCCAATCCAATAGCTTCGCTGACAGATACCAGATCGAATTCTTTGGTCGATGCAGGATAGATAACCGCCTCGTTTTCTGCCAGCATGGGAGTAACTGGTAAATGGCGGGTTCTGACTTTATCTCGGCACTGCCGTAGTACCTCGGAAACCAAGATATCGAAAGCGACAGTGCTATCTGGGGAAATACCCGACGGGTTACAAAACGCCGTATACGCCTCCGAGAGTTTTGATTGTGGACGCTCAGATCCACTCCCATGTCCCGAGCGTCCTCCACGATTCAATCGTTCTACCAGTTCATCGATGGTCGACTTTATCCCAAGACGTAACATTATCACTTCAGCCTGCTCACGAGTCATGACATTCCCCACGCTGTCCTCGATCGCAAAAGCAGCTATTTCCCCTGCCCCCAACGTCTCACGGATCATATCTTGGGTGATTTTGTACTCTCTGATGAAGTAGTTGATTACCGTCCGTTCCATCCAGATCCTGAATGCCTCGAGCACGACCGCATGAAACTGACTCTCACCGCCAGGCATGGATCCAAATTGCTTATAGAATTCATCACCGACCGGTTGAAAGTCTGTTCCGTCATGCGTATGCAATACACCGCCTGGTGCGAGATAGCAAACCACCAGCTTGTTGATGGAGACCGGGATATGTCCCAGCAGTTCGTCAACCATGCTATTGGTCATGGAAAAATCAATGGTCTGGATAGTTGCCGGCATACTGGCCAGCTCTGTCTCACAATGCCGGTTGAACACCCGTGATGTCAGAGGATCTCCTCTCTGGAACCGGATCATTCCGGATACTGCCCGCTGGGTAGCTTCCCACTTGTCCCACCGGGACTGAAGCCGCTGCTGCTCAGCGGTCAGATGAGCCTCCATGGCGGTCAAGATGGCATGCTTGACGCGAACGGCGACGGGTCTATTGGTCGGATCTCGGTTAAGGGTAGCGCCACTTAAGTCCTGGTATTCGACAATGCCCTGGGGCAGTTGATCACAACTTATTAACATATTGTTCAAGTCACTCAATGTGAATTCATCCCATAGCATAGTCCCTGCACTGGCTTCCAAGTCCGGATCAGACTGTTTAAAAGCAAAGCCGGAGATGGGATACAGATCGACGACGATCTGGTCAGCACCTTCGACTTTCTTATCGATCCGCTTCCGTTGCATATCTCGGGTGCTAGAGACGATAACCCTGATCTTCTCCTCCAGACTCCCAAACTCTCCTTCCAGTCTCGAGGTTTCGGCTGCATCTTCCATCTTTCGCCGAGCGTCCTCCTCCATTCGCTGTCTCACTTGGCCTATCTCTTTACTGACACCCTCGATCTGGTGAACCATGCCACGAAGCAAATCCAAAACGTCACCGCGCATCTCTTCACATGCGACGGGTAATGCTGCGAGCAGTGCATACCTGCACCAGAGAGCCTGGATGGTCGGGGCAGACCCGGCGTCCCACGGTATCTCCCCACCTGCTGTCTGGATGCTGACCCCGGTCAACTGGGACAGAATATCGGCCGTACCGGCCAAAACAGACCAGTCTGTCGCCGTATCTGCGAAACTAAAACCGGCAGTGATGGTGGACGGATGATCCTCTGACGACAAAAGCGAACAGGTCTGCCGCCCCTGTTCCCTGGGATCTCTGAGCATCTTCCAACTCTCCTGGAACGACATTGTTTCCCTCAACTCACCTTCTTTCGGTGTCAAACCCGAAATCAGACCCGGCAAGTCCCGGTGCAGAAAATCTGCTACCGGCCCAGCAGCCGTCAGCGCGGCAATCCCTGAAAAAATCTGTCTGGCCTGATCTGCTGCTTGCTCGGCCGATCTCAACATGGTCTCGTTCTGCAGTGGCTCCCAATCCTCTCCTACAGCCCGGTCGAACACGGTCTGCCCCGGACCGTTCTCCGGACGAAGATGCCGGATGTCAGTGAGTTTCAGTTTAAGGTCTCCAGCCTGGAGCAGGACCGGATCGTCAGAACTTTTACTACTCCATGCCCCGATCGCTTTCTTGGCGGCCTGACCAGCACGAAGGACCTTTGTCTGCATCGCAAGCGCTTCTACCTGACGTAGAACATCTCTCTGTGCCCTAGCCTCTGGCGAAAGCAGGCTCGCCCACCCATCGCTGTTGCTGACCATCCGATAGAGCGCTGCTCCTGCGACCACGGACCTGCCTGGGTCACCCTGCCAATTCTCCAGACTGGAAAACAGTTTCGTCATCTCAACTTGGATACTCAGTGGCACCGATATCCCGTTTTCCAACGGTGTCATCGCAGCAAGTCCGCTTTCAAATGCCCGAGCCTGTTGACTCACAAAGCCATTCCATGTCTGAAGTGCTTTCTCGGCTCGCTGATGCAGTAAGGCAAAACTGCCGCTGTTGATGTCGATGCCCTGTCCTTGACAGTCGAGGAGGATCGTCCCCTTTGCCTGATCACGCAGCAGCCAGCAGGTATCCAGCAGATCGACATCATCAGCCAGAGACTTCGGCGCTTCCTCCGCCCTCAGTACGGCAGCCTCAAACGGCTTCAGAGCTTCGGCCGCGCTCGCCTCCAGTGCCTCCCAGACCGGCTGCTGATCTCCCAGCACCCTCCCATAGACGGAAGCACGCTCCCCTTCTTTCAGCGCCCGGGCTAGATCCGATTCCTTTTTCATTCCCAGCCGAACAATAACTGTTTTCTGCAATTCGCAGGCAGCGCTGCCATCAAACCCCGGTATATGTGCAACCATATCGAGCAGCGCCGTCAATCTGATCAGCTGTCCGCGCGGGAATAGCTCCGACTTCGCGAGTTTGGACTCGATCTGCCTCAGGATCTCATTGAGCATCCCACCGAACCGCTCCGGCTCATAGACGGCGCTGATCGCCATGCACTCCAGAGCATCTATCCATCTCGCTCCTTGATCCGCTCCTTTGCTTTCAAACTCGCGGGCGAGAGCGACAATATGCTCTTCTGCCTTGCCGTCTACCGCTACTCTTCCAAAATAATGCTGCACATTTCCCATCGCCGCTATGGCTTTTAATTCTGGCAATTGCTTCTGAACCGTTGATCTCGCATCTTCTCCATTTGGATAGCGTGAGCACAGATCCGACCGCACCATGAGCCACCTAACGGCTTCATCGACCTGGCTGTACTTGAGTGCCATGACCATGGCTCGCGCGACCGGTTCTGACCCGACTGGCGGCTGTTCCATGAATGAAGCGCACATCTCCTGATGTTCCTTTGCGACTCTGAGTACCCCTTGTATCGGCACCAATAATGCTGATCTCTGACCTGGTTCGCTGGTCGGTATCCTGCTTGCACGGTCTGAAAGTGAGATCCGGCAGGCGAGTTCAAAACCGGCCATGATCTCTTTCGTGCCGCTCGATGCATCCGGGAGGACCAGTAGAGAGATCACCCTGTCACATGATGGTCTGATAGATGCCAAGAAGCGTTCCTGATGCTGAGTGCCTCCCCTTTTGAGATGGAGTTCGGACTGAGCAACGGCGACACCCAGGTCGAGCAGGCTGTCTGCGAGAGCGAGAGGAGAAGACCGTTTGCTCTCCAGCAGTGCCATAAATCCCAGATCCTGCTTATCCTCTAAGAGGTCACTGGCTGCCCACAGCGCAAAGGTCCGTATTCTGTCGTCCTCCCGCATCGAATGCCTGCGATCCCCTCTGACGGACATCTGCCTCACAGCCTGTATCCTGCTCTTGATCTCTGCTTGATCTACCCCGATGATGCAACCATAGGCCATCAAGGCCTGCAGCGCTATCTGCCGGTCGTGTTCATCGAACCGCTTATTCCCTTGCAAAGATGCTAGATACGTGACAGGTTCTTTAAAGTCGAGAAAAATGTTGATCGTACGCTGAAAAAGGCTGAGATCAGCCCGAGATCCCTCATACCACAGGTCACCGAGCTCCAGGACGGGAGTTATGTTCACTTTTGGCTGTGCCTCTGTTGGTGGAAGATGGTCTAGTGGCAGACGATCGAGAACTCCATTTCCGATCTCAGGCATGCCTACAGGCAACAGTCCAGGATCTGTCTCCGCCGTAGTTCGGGCAGAGTGAACGAGCAGGGCATCCACCTGTCGATCAAATCCCGTACAATTCGTCTGCAGCATCCCTGCCCCAATGGTCCATACCATGCTACCGCGCTGAGGAGTCTTTGCCAGAATATCCCTGTCCCACGCCTTCAGACTCCTCTTTACCCAAAAATTACCGCCTAAGGCAGTAATCGTCACACTGCCAGGAACGGGTACGTCAGACTGAATCTGATATGCGACCGAATCCAGAGATCCATCTTGGATGACGGCTACGCCGATCCTCCAAGGGACATCTTGCTCAGCACTATCTTTTCGGGCTCCCGTCAGAAAATCCGGCAATCCTGCCTGATTTCGAAGCACAGAAACGCCCGTGAAATATCCTTTGATCGCTTGCTCGTTCTTGCCATCCGCTCCGCTCCCGATTACCTCCCTGAACCAGACCGTATCCTCCGGTTCATGATAGGCACATCCGAGCAGAAAACTCGCGGCAGACCGTACCATGGGACGATCTTCGCCCAAAAGAAGCTGCCGGGAAAATTGTTTCCGCTGTTCCAGCGACAGTTTTTGAAGTGCTTCGAGCAAGGCGTTGCCCGGCTGATCCCTGGGGGAATCACCCCAGGCCTGGACCTGGCGTTCAGCCGGATCGATTTTCACCCGGGTATGCAGGAGGTCCCTCCCGAATGCATCCCCCAGCAGAAATGACCGGATACTGTCTCCCCGGGCACCGGACAGCAGTTGTACTATCGTCTCAAAATGACCACTTCCAGCCGTTATTGCTTCTCCCCATAGGTATGCCAGTCTCTCCCGCGCCCAACTGCGCTGGTCCTCATCGAAGAGGTCGCTCGACCCGACCCACTCAACCAGTATCCCGAACTGTTCAGGATCAGCCATGATCCGTTCTTCGGAAATAGCCGAGCCAAATACGCTCTGGATGTACTCTGCTCGCTTATTGGGTGGGGAAGAGCGATAGAACAGATCTCCGGTCAACCGCATGAGCAGGACCCCAAGACGCTGATGCAGTCTGTCGACCAGCGCGACAGCAGGAGGATCGAGCTGTTGGCCATATGGCTCACTTCCCAGCCGGGCGACGAGCCGGGAGACCGACTCGGCATGCCGGTCTGGATCCCGGGGGGAAGCCCGCCAGAAGACATAGATCTGATCAACAATTCGCTGCACTTCAACAAGGTCAGTCCCCCTCTCAAGGGCATGTATGAGATCCTTGTGTCCTTCTACCTCCGGGAGAGGCTCCGGGCGTTCCATGCCTCTCTGACGTGCGGCCTCTCTGGCCATGCCAGGTACTCCCTCCGTCTGGCCTCTCATGGCAACCTCGACCTGTGCGCTGAACTCCCTGGCAAAAGGCTGAATCCCGCCATCGAGCGTCCAAAGGAAGTCCTGACCGGGCTGCAGGAGGTGCTCCTTTGCAGCCACCAGCCACTCAGCATACGATATCCATTCCTCGGCGTTACGATCTACAAACCAACCAGCGTCGAACCCGGATAATTTCACCTGAAGCACTTCACCGTCAAAACGCCATTCCCCTACAAATGTTCCATAGTCACAGGGATAATGGATTTCCTTATTATTTTTATCATCCTTATCTTGTAGTGGTTCCCGGTAAAAAACGAATGGCGCACTCATTATCCCTTTCAGTTTCTCAGGGGTATCTCGTCCCTCCGCCACCAACCGCGCTGCCCAGAGAGCACCCGATGCTCCGAACAGACTCACCTCAAGAGGCTGTAATTCGCTCATCGCTTTGGTGGTATCCACCTGGAGAAATTGCGCTTGGCCTCGACGGCGGACTTTTGCATGTTTCTGAGCAAGCGTATTACTCCGCGCAAGCACCCCCCCCGACTCCGATAGTTTCTTGATTACAGCACGAATTTCAGGTATCCGTGCTGTATCAGCGGCTGCTATCCCCTGTCCGATCTGAATCCCAAGCATCGCCAGATAGGGACGCTGCGGATTCGCACGCATTGTGAAAAAGTCAGCCACCTGCATCATGTCGCCATCACGAGATGGCTTCGGCACTGCCCTTTTGAACCGCTCGACATAGGCCATGATCTCATCGAGCGGCATCGCGGCGAGCAGAGAGAACACGTTGGCCTGGCCATTGAACTGGTAAGCGTCGCGTAACAGATACCGCCAGAGCTGCGGATCAGAATGCAACTCAGTAAGCAAGAGGTCAAGTATCTGCCTGTTCCGGTCAAGGTCTGCATGTTCGGACCTGCACATGAGGACAAACGCCATACGCTGAGACAGTGCCATAGACTCTCCGGACGCGTCTGACTCTCCTCGGCCTTGCGAATGCTGTCTCATGAGTTCGATTATCCCGGCAGGCTCTGTTCCAAAAGCAATGGTAGCGGCTTCGTCATCTGAAAATCCCAGCTGTTCCTGTAGCTCTACTACACTGTCCGCCTCATGAGAATGTGCATAGATCATCCTGATGCGTTCAAGGAACAGGATCATGCGGTCACTAGGCACTTCGGCCGACAAATTAAGGAACTCCGTACAAATACGTGCGATATCATCATTCCCGCTCTGAATACCCACGACCAGCGTGTCGACAACAAACTGGGCGCAGGCAGATCCCTCAGTTTCGGCTGCAGTTTGGACGACACGAAAAAGATCCGAACAAACCGCCGGCGTCTTCAGATCATCGAGAGTATAGTTCTGCCAGGCTGATTCAACCTCAGTCATCCGGCCTTTTGAGGTAAGAAGTAGGTGGCATAGTATACCCTGTTTGCCGTTCGCAGTCCATGCTACGAATCTTATCAACTAAAATGTAATCATGAGGGTGGTAAAAGGATGTTAGGCTGTAGGCATGGATATGCACAGCAAAAACCAACTGACCGCGGCAGTAGCTCCGCGCTACATCCAGGTATCAAAAATAGAGAAGCACGTCATCCTGGATGAGTATTGTGCCAATACTGGCCTCAATCGTAACTACGCAACTCGTAAGCTGAAACGGGAATTTCTGGATCCACCCGAAGAAAGAAGCGTCAGAAAACGTAACAGACCAAGCATCTACGGAGAAGTATTAGCGCCGCTCATCACTCTTTGGGAAACCGCCGATAGCCCTTGCGGTTGGAGACTCAAGGAACTGCTCCCTGACCTCATACAAAAAGCCATCAGCTACGACGAACTACCAGTCTCTGAAGAGCAAATAGCATTGCTGCTCAGCATCAGTTCATCCACCATCGACCGTATGCTCAAAGGCCAATGGAGGCTGAAACGAAAGAAGACGAACAGCCAAACCAGGAAAGGAAACCCATACACCATGATCCCTTTTGCCGTCGACTGTGGGAAAGTGTGTTCCATTGGTATACTGGAGATCGATCTGGTTGCTCATTGTGGAGGTTCTGCTGTGGGTCGTTTTGTGAATACGCTTTCCACTACCGAATTCATTACTGGCTGGCAGGAATCAGAAGCCATCAGGGGCAAGCACAAAGAGGCCGTGAGAGCAGGGCTGGTAGAGATCCAAAAACGGCTCCCCATTCCCTTGAAAGGCATTGATTTTGATAGCGGCTCCGAGTTCGTGAATGACGTGATCTGGCAATTCTGCCAGGAGATGAAACTGACGATCTCCAAGAGCAGACCCTACACCAAGAACGACAATGCCCATATTGAACAGAAGAACTGGACAAATGTGCGGAGGGTCATTGGGTACTTGAGGTTTGACACCGAGGAAGAGCTGAAGCTCCTCAATGATCTCTACCGAAACGAACTGAGACTCTACATAAATTTCTTTCAACCATCCGGCAAGCTGATCAGCAAGCAGAGAGTCGGTAGTAGGGTGAAACGAGTCTATGACAAGCCAAAAACGCCGTATCGCCGCATTTTGGAAAGAGACGACGTTGACCCTGCTAACAAGAGGAAACTAAAGGCTATCTACGACGAACTGAATCCATTTGAGCTTAAAAGAAGAATCGATGACAAACTGGCGAAACTTGTTTCATTAACGCAACGGAAAGGTGCAGCTTGAGACCCCTTTTACCTACTGAGCATAGTTACATTTTTAGATGATTTGACACGCCCTTCAGGCTCGTCTTCGTCTCGATTTCGTACCCTCGTTCAGGCTCATCTTCGAGTGTACAAGACTGGATCATTTTTTAGAGAGGTGCTCAAGAAATCATGGCAGGAAATGGAAATAATGGGACCAACGACAAGCCGCCTCCATCGTATACTGGTATCAAGACAATTTTTATAGCCAACATCCTGGAAGCGTTTTATCGGATATATCAGGGCATTCCGGACAAAGAAAGGAATTACTGGACGCTCTACGACACACTTGATGGGAACCGCGCCCTCCTGTACAACGGAGACAACAAGATCATCATCAGCCCCCAGCCGATCTTTCCCGGGCACAAGGAACACCTGTGTGCTCTGCTAGGCTGGAAAAACGTACATAATCTTTCTCCCCGCCTCTCGTCTCCCTCAATCTGCGAGGATATCGTACGTCCAGGGAAGTTTGGCGACATAGTGGAAGACATTGTCCGGGCTAATCCTGGCGTCGGCCTCATCCCCTACCGTGCGACAAAAGAATTTTATCGCCTGACGTCCTTTTTCAGCCGAAAAGGACTGAAATTCACCCTGCCTGAGACGGTGCCGGAGGACAGCGAATTCATCAGCATGTACTGTAATTCCAAGCGCGGATTCAGACATTTCTGGAACCGTGCGCTCGGAAGCAATACGACCATCCCCATCGATATTCCGGACGGCTTCATCGTGGGTGACAAGGAAGAGGCTATCGAAGCGGCCTGGTGGTTCCAGCAGAAACGGAAATCGTTTGTCATCAAATTGAACCGAGGCACCCAGGGTATCGGCATTGCTTTCTTTAAGTCGTCCCAGCTGCCTCATACGGAAAAAGCATTCCAGGAGGAAGTCAAAGCAAAACTGAACGATAAGCTTTGGGATCAGCCGGCCATCGTGGTGGAAGAGATGATTGCTCAGGATCTGAGCGTACTCAACGGCTCCCCGAGTGTGGAGTTTTTCATCAACAGCGAGGGGCAGGTGGCTCCGACTTACGGAGGGGAACAGATATTTGCGGAGGACCGCAAAACATTTTCCGGTTTTTATATTCATCCCGAGGCGACCTACCACCCCTATATCCAGACGGCATTCCGCGCCGGAGTGCAGTTCGGTGAAGAGCTCGCTGACATCGGCTATCACGGGTATTTTGATATCGATCTCGTCTGCGGCAAAGATAATCAGCTTTATGCTGTCGAGTCCAACCTCCGTCGTACCGGAGGAACACATATTCACGACCTGGCGGTCAGCCTTCTGGGAAAGAATTATATGGGAACCCACCATGTGCTTGGCGAGGATATCCATCTGCCCGAGGATAAACGTACCAGTTATGACAAGTGTTTTAAAATATTTAAACCGGTACTCTACAATAAAGCCACGGAGTCAGGGTTCATCTTTGGTAATCCGGATATGCTTCAGGTCAATATCCTGCATGGTATCTTCATCGGTCCTACCAGGAAAAAAATGGAAGAGGTCCGCCGCAGGGTCAACCGTCTGATAGCATCCCTCTGATCAACGGGTTTACCGGATACAAAAATCCTCCTTATAACCGGAGTTATTTTGTTGGAGGCAGATGAGAATGTTGGATCTTTGGTAGATTTCTGCTACATCGTCACGTTCTGGAGGTGGTTCTGGTAGTCGATGGAATTGTCAGCCTTCAGTCCCAGCGCAACGACGTCGAGACGCCAGGCCTGGTCGATCAGATGGTGCCGGAGCAGGTAGTGCTCGGCCGCCAGGGTCAGTTTTTTCAGCTTGCCGGGGGTTACGGATTCTTCGGGAAGCCCGCAGGAGGCATCCCTTCTGGTCTTGACCTCTACGAAAACTATGGTATCCCCATCCTGAGCGACGATGTCGATTTCTCCCCAGCGACCGGCATGGTAATTAGTCTCGAGGATTTCGTAGCCTTTCTGCTGGAGAATTCTGGTGGCGACCCGTTCTCCTGTTGATCCGGTTGCTTTGCCTTCTGTGCTCATAGCCCTACCTCCAGTAACTGTTTGATCGGTTTGAAACTTACTCGATGCAGAGGACAAGGCCCATAGCGCAAAAGTGTCTGCTGATGCTCTCTGGTGCCATAGCCTTTATGCCGGCTGAAACCATACCGTGGGTACCGTTCGTCCAGCTGGCACATCTCCCGGTCCCGGCTGACTTTGGCCAGGACCGAAGCCGCCGCGATGGAGAGGCTGATCTGTTCCCCCCGGACATATGACTTTTGATGGTTGATGAGATGTGAGACTTCAGCTTGTTGTGCCGGCGGCAGCAGTAGAAAATCTATTGGGTTGAAGCTCATGGCGTCACAGAGGATATGACTGCAGGAGGCAAGCTGTGAAATGGCGAGGAGCATTGCTCTCTTCGTGGCCGGGACGATACCGATGCGATCAATCTCCTCCGCTTCGGTTTTAGAGATACCAAAACCGGCAGCCAGGCTTTTGATTACTTCGAACCAGCGGTCTCGTGCTGTTCTGGTCAGCAGCTTGGAGTCTGTCAATCCGTGAAGTTTTGAGGCGTCCAGTCCGGCTGGAAAGATGACTGCCGCCGCATAGACCGGGCCAGCCCAGGGGCCACGGCCGGCTTCATCGAGACCGGCGACAGCCATGGTGCTTTGTGACCAGAGTTGCTGTTCTTCGGCAAATGAGGGAATAGCGGGCATAGAGAGAGACGAGTACAAAGAAGCCTGATCAATTGACCAGGCTCCTTATACCATATTCGTGCTGATAGAGGCTACTTTCAGGCGGTTGTTTCTTCGACCGGGGCTGCCGGTTCTTTGACGACAACTGCCTTTTTGACCGTCTTGGTCGAGGTTTCTCTTCTTTCCTTGATGCGGATGGTTTTGGTCTTCAGGGATCTCAGGTAGTACAGGCGGGCACGTTTGACCTTGCCGCGACGGATGATATCGATAGCCTGGACATTCGGGGAGTGGAGGAAGAAGGTGCGTTCTACGCCGACTCCGCTCGCAATCCGGCGGACCGTGAAATTCCCTGCCATGCCACGGCCGCGGGTGCAGCGGGTGACGACGCCTTCGAACATCTGGGTGCGTTCCTTGTCCCCTTCCACGATTTTGACGTGGACTTTGATGGTGTCGCCAGTGGCGAATTCAGGGCGATTCTTCAGCTGCTCGGGCAGAATATTCTTCAGATCTATCATGTGGTCCTCACCTACAAAAAGGGGACAGCCCCCAAATATAGCACGCTAATTATTATATACACTATTGCACTTCGAAATCAATCCCTCATTTTTGCTGGAAACGTGCCAGGGTAGAGGGTGTGGAAAGAAAACGTTCCACTTTGGTGGGGACCAGACGGTCCCATGGTTCTTTTTTGACGATCCGCCGGCGTATTTCCAGGCATTTGTACTCAGCAGGCTTGTACATCTGATGGGAAAAAACAGGAAAATTGGCCGAAGAAAAAATATCCGCGACACTTTGATTGGTCGTGTAGACTGCCGAAATGTCCGGAGCTGCCTCGCTGATCTGCTCCAGCCAGGCCTGGTCGTTCTCGGTATCCTTCAGGTGCAGAAAGGTGAAATGGGGATGAGCGATCGAGTCATCGTCGCCTTCGACCAGCGACCATGCTGTGGTGGCCAGAACATCTTCCATGAGAGTTTGACGTTCGGTGACGGTCAGCGGCCGGTCTGCAGACACCGGGGCGTCGGCTCCACAGAGACCGATGACAATATGGGGAAAACGGGCTGCAATATGCTTCAATAGTTGTATATGGCCGCGGTGCAGAGGCTGAAACTCGCCGGCCATGAATACCGTTTCGGCTTTGGAATCACGTTCCCGCAGCTTGCTCACGGTACCGAGAGCACCGTTCACGAAACGGCTGGTGGAGTCGCCGCTGAATTCCTTGGCCAGTTCGATGGCTTCATCGATGGCGACTTTGGGCGGGACAGACTTGGCGATGTAGAGCTCGTAGATGGCGATACGCAGGATGTTGAGATCCAGTTTGGGCAGCTGCTTGAGCGGCCATTCCGGGGCGCAGCGCGCGATGAGCTGGTCGATCTGTTTGCGGCTCTTTTCTATGCCGTCGAGGAGCGAATTGACCAGATCAGCATCCTGCAGGGCAGGGAACAGGGCATCGATATCACTGTCCTGATCCACGAACGCTTCCTGCTGGATGCGGGCAGCGGTCGGTTTCAGTTCGCAGGCATGGAAACTGGCCTCAAACAGGGTCTGGAGCACCAGTTTACGGGCTTCATGGCGGGCGTCATAGGCGTTTTTGATCGGTTTTGACATCAGTTCTGGTACTCATCAAAAAGTGATTCATCTTCGCGGGTCGGGAGCGGAGCAGGAGCTGAACGATGGGGAGTATGACTGGAGGGAAGTGAAGAGCGGAGAACTTCCCGCGGCTTGCTGCCGTCAGCGGGTCCCAGGACTCCCATCTGCTCCAGAATATCAATAATGCGGGCAGCGCGGGCGTATCCGATTCTGAGTCTCCTCTGGAGGAGCGAGGCAGAGCCACGGCCTTCCTTGAGCAGTTCTGCGAGGGCGTCGGGGAGGAGTTCATCCTCCATATCCATGGAATTGCTTGATCCGGGCATATCGATCGGTTGGGTCACAACTTCTTCGATGTAGTCAGGGGTACCCTGTTTGGTCCAGAACTGAACCAGCCGTTCGACTTCCTGGTCTGATACATAGACGCCCTGGAGGCGGATCATTTTGGCAATATCAGGTGCATGGTAGAGCATATCGCCACGACCCAGCAGTTTTTCTCCGCCGGCGGCGTCCATGACCACTCTGGAATCTGTCTGTGAGGCCACGGCAAAACAGATGCGGGTAGGGATATTGGCCTTGATAAGCCCGGTGACTACATCCACGGATGGCCTTTGGGTGGCGAGCACAAGGTGGATACCGGTGGCTCTGGATTTCTGGGCGAGACGGCAGATGGTTTCTTCTACCTCGACCGGCGAGGCGAGGATGAGGTCAGCCAGTTCGTCCACGATAATGACGATATAGGGAAGCCGGGTGACCGGGTCATCCTGTTTCTCATTGTAAAGTTCCAGATTGCGCGCTCCGGCATGGGCAAAGATCTGGTAGCGGCGTTCCATCTCATTGATCGCCCATTTGAGGCTGGAGATCATGTTGCCGGGCTGGGTGATGACCTTGGTCAACAGGTGGGGGATGCCGTTGTAGCGCGAAAGTTCCACAACTTTGGGGTCGACCATGATGAATTTGACCTGGTCGGGATTGTATTTATAGAGAATGCTGGAAATGATGCTGTTGATGCAGACGCTTTTGCCCGATCCGGTCGAGCCGGCTACCAGGAGATGCGGCATCTTCATGAGGTCCGCAAAATAGACCTCTCCGGAAACATTTTTCCCGAGGGCCAGAGGCATGAGGTAGCGGGACATCTGGAATTGAGGAGTCTGAAGCAGAGCACGGAGCGTAACTGTAGCTGCGGTATAGTTCGGCACTTCCACGCCCACGAGAGGCTTGCCGGGGATAGGGGCTTCGAGACGGACATGAGGGGTGGCCAGTGCCAGTGCCAGGTCGTTCTGGAGCGAAGTGATTTTGGCGACCTTGACCCCGACTGCGGGTTCGAGGGCGTACTGGGTGATGGTGGGTCCGACATTGATCTCCACTACCCGGGTCTCGACCCCGAAGCTCATGAGGGTGTTTTCTATGATGCGGGCGCGTTTCTCCGGATCGCCCTGGGCGACCTGGGCTTTGGCCGGCTGGTCGAGCAGGTCCAGAGGAGGCAGGAACCACACGGAGGGACGGTGCTTATGCGGAGCCGGATCATCCTGCTCGCCTGAATCCTCCTCGCCATGGATCGGGCGTGCGGTAAAGCCGACCTCCCGGTAATCTGAGAGATCGATATCTTTCGGCGCTGCAGATTCGTCGGTTTCTATGGTCCGGGAGGCAAATGACGGGGCTTCCTGGTCTGTGCCTTCCGGTTCGTAGTCCAGTTCTCTTTCTTCTCTCTGGAGGCGCACATCGCGGGTGGAGGAACGGAAGTTGCTGATCTCATCACGGAGGCGATAGCCGATCTCTCCCAGATAGTTCACGATGCGGGTGAGCGAGACATCGGTGAGGATCAGAACAGCGGTCACTATGAGTGCGATCTGGATGACCGCAGAGAGGAAGGTGCCAAAAAAGAGCAGGAGCAGTTTATCAAAATAAAAGCCAATCCTTCCACCGAACGTAGATTCGATGACGAATGAGGAGTGTTGATCGGCAACCGAAAGTTCCATGAGACCGAGCAGGCAGACCCCGATCAGAATTGTCCAGAAGATCCGGTTGGTCCTCTGCCAGAATTTGGCCGGGAAGAGCAGGGCAAAGCCGACGTAGATGCTGATGATGCTGGCGAACCAGCCTCCTTGACCGACCGTCCCGAGCAGGAACTGGCGGATGCTGTAGCCGGCTTCTCCGGGGGTTTTGTACATGCCGACCAGACACATGAGCCCAAACGTGAAACAGAAAACCGAGGCGATCTCGCGCATCAGCCTGTGCTGTTCCTTCTGCGTCCGGTGTCTGGGGAGAGAGGAAAGGAATGAACGCCGCTTGGTCGTTTTCGCCTGTTTTTTCGTTTTCTTCTTGGTCACGCTTCATCACTTGCAATAAGTTCAGCTCGCCAGAGAGCAACGTAACATACGGGAATGCAAGTAGCAAGATGGGAGTTATCGGGTTCACGAGCCGCCCTCTGGGGCGAGCCTCGCTGAAGGCGGGTTAACGGGTTGGCGGGTTACGGGCTAACCAACAAGAGCTTGATTTCGAGTTAAGAACTCGTTAACTCGTTAACCAGTAAACCCTCAACGCACTTGATTTATATCTCAATTACCACCGGGAGAATCATGGGATCCCGTTCAGTCTTTTCGTACAGGAAATCGTGCAGTTTGGTCCTGAGCTCTGCCCGTATCTGCATGGGATCAGGTATGGTCATCTGCCGTTCGAACTTGCGGATAGTATCCAAGACGAGCTGTTTGGCTTCTTTGATCAGCTCTTTTGATTCCTTTACATAGACAAATCCACGGGATACGATTTCCGGGGTGCCGATGACTTCGGCTGTCCCTTTTTTGATATTGACCATGATGAGGAAGATGCCGCTCTCGCTCATGATCTGACGGTCTTTCAGTACGACATTTCCGATATCGCCGACCCCAGACCCGTCCACCAGGATATAACTGGCTTCTTTGGAGGTGTCGACCGTGACGCCGCGGTCAGTGATCTCGAGCGTGTGGCCATTATCCATGATGAAGATATTCTGAGTCGGAATACCCATATCCTGTGCCATGCGGGCATGGGCCACCAGGTGCCGGCGTTCGCCGTGGGCAGGCATGAAGTATCGGGGACGGATGAGGCTGAGCATGAGTTTGTGCTCTTCCTGGCAGGCGTGTCCGGATACATGAACATCCATCATGCTTCCGTGGATGACCTCGGCGCCGAGCCTGAGGAGGTCGTTGATGGTCTTGTAGACCGACTCTTCGTTGCCGGGGATGGCGGTCGCGGAGATGATGACCGTGTCTCCTTTTTTGATCCTGATCTGTTTGTGGGTGCCGTTGGCCATGCGGACCAGGACGGAGTATGCCTCTCCCTGAGAACCGGTGCTGATGATCGCCAGCTTGTGATCCGGGATACCGCTTAGATTGGTCGGCGGGACCAGGATGCCCTGTGGCACTTTCAAATATCCAAGCTCCATGGCGATGTTGACATTATTGACCATGCTGCGGCCGATGATGCAGACTTTGCGCCCGTAGCGGGCCGAAGCGTCGATCATCTGCTGGATACGGTTCAGATTGGTGGAAAACGATGCCACGATCATGCGGCCGGTGGTCTTGGAAAAGATCCGGTCGACTGTTTCGGCCACCACCGATTCGGAGACAGTATAGCCCGGCACCTCGGCGTTAGTGCTGTCTGAAAGCATCATGATGACACCGTCATCGCCTATCTCGGCCATGCGGCCAATGTCCGCCAGTTTTTTGTCCGGCGGGGTGTAGTCGAACTTGAAGTCGCCGGTCTGGAACACGGTTCCGACCGGGGTCCTGATCGCAAATGCCACCGAGTCGGGGATGGAGTGGTTGACCGATACCGGTTCGATGTGGAAATCGCCCAGAGCGAATTCCTGGCGAGGTTTAATGATCTTCAGAATGGCGGTATCCAGGAGCCCGTGTTCTTTGAGGTTGACCGAGATGAGACCCTGGGTCAGCTTGGTCGCATAGATGGGTGGATTCCCCAGCTCAGTGAGCATATAGGAAATGGCTCCCTTATGATCTTCGTGCCCGTGCGTGATGATGATGCCGCGGATGTTGCGTTTTTTGTTTTTCAGATACGTGATATCCGGAATGACCAGATCAACTCCGAGCATGGTGGAGTCGGGGAATTTGAGGCCACAGTCGACGACGATGATGTCGTTGCGGGTCTCGTACACGGTCATGTTCTTGCCTACTTCCCCGAGCCCGCCCAGCGGCGTGATGCGGAGCAGTTTTTCTGCTTTTTTCTGCGTTGATTGGATCATGAGATTCCTATACTACTACAAAAATAACTGGATGTTCTGCAGAAAGAATCTACTGCAGACATAGCATGCCAAAAATAATGGTTAACGGGTTTCCTCCTTCGCCCTTCGTCGCGGCTCCTCAGGGCTACGGAGGACAAGTGCGAGTTAACGGGTTAACGGATACTACACCATCAGAATTCGTTATGAACGAAACAGGAGGAGTTGAAGGGTAAAATGGGTGGCTGTCCTTAGAGCCTGTTCAAGATCTAGGAAATAAGTATAATGACAATGACAGGAATAACGAAAGCAAAAAGGAGAGGCAGTGAGTCGAACGGTATATCCGAGCGATATAACGAGGGAGCAGTTTGCAATAATACTTCCAGACCTCGAGTCAATACGGAAGAAGACAAAGCCACGAACCGTTGATCTCTATGAGGTATTCTGTGCACTTCTCTATGTACTTAAATCCGGATGCCAGTGGAGGATGCTACCGTCTGACTTTCCAAAATGGCGCACTGTGCACGA
>MNZT01000061.1 GCA_001873755.1 Candidatus Wirthbacteria bacterium CG2_30_54_11
TACTTGCGGAAGAGAAACTACACGGCTGGCTGGGGAGCCTACATGCGCGATGATGCGTTTAATCGGTATTACTACTACCTCAAAAAAACCAAAGGCAGATCTCATGTGGAGGCGCTAACGATCATCGGAAAAAAGGTGCTACGGATTGCCTATTATTGCCTGAAAACTGGTACATCGTATGATCCAACTATCCTGGCTCAGCAGATGGATTTGCTCTCGCCCTCGATGTCTGCTTCTTGACTTTTCCCTTTAACAGGCATTCCCTTGAAAAAGGGGATCCATCTTTTCTCTTTTTTTTCTGGATCCCCGGTCGTAGCCGGGGATGACAATTCAATCAGGAAGACAACCAAAAACTAGATAACGAAATCCTTCCATCCGACGAAGCCCATGGCGTAGATGGGGAGGAGGATCAGATTGCTGTAGATGAACATTTTTCTCACCCACTCTTTTTCGTCCGTGAGGACGGAGAGTACCGGGACGAGCGCGAGGACGAAGCGGTTGGCGCCGTAGAAGATCTCGGTCGAGGTGCTGACGGCGAATACGCCCAGGCTGAACATGATATTTGGCAGTCCGAGTTTTTTCAGGTTCCTGAGGACGATCAAGATGTAGAGTGCCCAGACATAGGCATGGATAGCAGGACCGACACCGCGTACGGCGTCGACGAAACCCACGAGAGATTTGAAGAAGTAGGGGTTCGGATTATTCCACGCCGACTGCATGTTCATCCAGGCCAGGGAGTCACCGGTGATACTCTTCAGATAGATGGAAAAGATCCCGAGAGGTATGGTCAATAAGATACCCATGACGGCTGAGGTCAACAGGCCTTTCATGATCTTTGGCCTCTGGACCCAGTAGGTGAAGAAGGGAATGGCGAAGAGCGCAGCACCCTGGATCCTGGTTACGAGGGCGAGTCCGCAGATGATCGAGGCCGGGATGAACCACTTGCGGTCGGTCAGTTCTATGACGGCGGCGATCAGGAGGAGATAGAGACTTTCGGTATACGGTATCGAGAGGTAGAAGGTGCCGCAGCCGACCAGAAAGAGTTTCAGGAACCGGTCGGGATGGGCAATTTTCCGTTTGTAAATTTTATAGAGCCAGAGCAGTGCAGCATAGCTGAAGAGGTTGGACATCAGGCTGGCGAGGTAGAAAAAATCGTAGCCGTTCTGCACATTGACGAGGCGGGAAACGACGCCTACGACGGTCGGATACAGCGGCATGAAAGCCCAGACGCCATAACCTCCGGCAGTGGCATCCGGTCCGTTGTATCCTTCGCGTGCGATCCGTTCATACCAGTTAACATCCCATTTGCCCCAGGTGAGATCGGGTCGGGTGATGTAGAGCTTGACCGGGACATGGTGGCTATGCTCAGGCGATACCATGGTCATGCCGACCACTGCGATGAAGTGGATGATGAGGCGGGTGAGGAGAAAGAAGATGAGTACTTTGACCCAGTCTTTGGCAAGCCATTTTTGAGCAGCATCGCTGACTTTGTACCTGGCAGATGCGGGCTGTGTTTTTTCGTTCACTGTTTTGTCTCCTTGTGTGCCCCGCGGTTTTTCATGTAGGTCCAGTATACTTTGGCGTCACCGATGAGCTTTTCCCGGACCAGGTCGAACGCACGGTAATTCGAACGGCCGTAGGTCCGGCGGTAGTGACTGACCGGGATCTCGGTAAAGACGGCGCCGGTGTGTTGCAGTTCTTTGACCAGTTCGAGCAGGATGGAGGAGTCGTGGCTGTGGAACACGCATTTGTCCAGAGAGCTACGGCGGATCAGTCTGAAGTCGCAGTCCAGATCATGGATCGGCAAATGAAAGATCAGGCGCGTAAGCTTGCGGTAACCGTCTCCCAGGACCCGCCGGACGATATGGTCTCCCCGTCTCGTCTTGTACCCGTTGACCACATCGGCGCCGGTCCTCATCTGGGCTTCGGCCAGGCGGGGCAGGTCGTCCAGATGGTACTGGGCATCGCCGTCGGTGTAGAAGATCCAGTCGCGGGTCGCTGCTGCGAAGCCGTATTTGATGACGGCATACCCTTCCCAGTTGTCGCGTTTGTCCATGATCTTCAGGTCAGGGTATTCTTTTTGTACTTCAAGAATCTTTTCCCAGGTGTCATCTCTTGAGGTCCCTCCTGCGAGCGCCATGACCTCGAGGTCGTCAGTGAGTTGACGGCCATAGGCATACGCATCGCATATGAGCTGGGCGACGGTTCCCGCATCGTTGTAGAACGGGAAAAAGATCGTTAGAGATGAGAGTTTTGGTGTCATAGAGCAAAGGCATTCATCACCCTGATGACCTCAGCGATATCGTCAGGTGTATGGAAAAATGAGATAGGGAGGCTGAGGATGGTCTGGTGGATCTCCTCGGTCAGCGGGAACCGCTGACTGCCGAAATACGGCAGCAGGGCGGTCTGCTGATGTGGAGGGATAGGGTAGTGGATGTCGGTTTTGATGCCGTTCTCCAGCAAGTAGGCCTTCAGCTCGTCGCGGCGGGGATGCCGGATGGGGAAGATATGAAAGACATCTTCGCAGCCGGGGATCTGAACAGGCTTGATGAACTGGTCGGAGAGACCGTCCAGATAGAGCCGGGCGAGAGCACGTTTGTGAGCGTTCACTTCATCGAGCCGTTTGAGTTTGACCGAGAGAAAGCCGGCCTGCACTTCGTCGAGCCGGGAATTGTAGCCGACCGTTTCGTTCTTGTATTTGGCGCTGGATCCGTAGTTGCGCATCTGGCGGCAGGCAGCAGCGAAGTCATCATCATCCGTGGTGATCGACCCGGCATCACCCAGAGCGCCGAGATTTTTGGTCGGGTAGTAGCTGAAGGCTCCGGCATCGCCGAGTGTTCCTACTTTTTTCCCCTTGTACTCCGCTCCATGTGCCTGTGCATCGTCCTCGATGATCTTCAGCTCATGCCGTTTGGCGATCTCCCTGATGGGCGCCATGTCGCATGGTTTTCCGTAAAGATGGACCACCATGATGGCGGCGGTCCTGGGGGTGATGGCCTGCTCGAGGAGGGAGGGATCGATATTGTAGGTACGGATATCCGGTTCCACCAGGACCGGCTTGAAACCGGAGAGTATGATCGAGGTGATGCTCGCGATGTAGGTATTGGCCGGGACGATGATTTCAGCATTGGGGGCAAAGCCGAAAGCTTTCAGTGCGATGACCAGAGCGTCGAGCCCTGACGCCACGCCGATGCAGGATTTGGACCCGCAGTACCCGGCAAATTCGTGCTCAAATGTTTCTACATTTTTGCCAAGGATGAAGTACCCCGACTCCAGTGTCCGGGCGAATGCCGCCTTCAGGTCGTCGGCGAAAAAAGCATTGGTGCGGTTGAGATTCTCGTACTCGATCATGGTCACACCTCATAGACATAATCAGAGGGGTCGTACGATGCAGAAGCAAATACGAGCAGGATGGCGCCCGGAGAAAAAGTGTGCATGCTGTGCCATTCGTTGGTGTCTACGAACAGTCCTTCGTCCGGCTTGTTCAGAGGGAATGTTGTTTCGCCTTCTTTGGTCTTGATCGTGATGATGCAAGAGCCGTTCAGGCAGAGGAGGACCTGTTTGCTGCCCATGTTCTTGTGCCCGCCGCGGTCGCTCGATCCGACATCGTAGATATAGAAGACGCGTTCGATGGCAAAGGGTATTTCCCTCTCTGCCACGGTCAGTTTGCCGCGCGGATCAGCATGTGTTTTCAGCTGAATATAGTGAGCCATAGAGCACCTGTGTTCGGGTAAAACTGTCCGCCCAATCTTAAGGTCTAGGGAGGTGTAAATCAAGGGGAGAATAAAATGCTCAGAGTTAACGGGTTCATGGGTTAACAGGTTAACGAGTTGCGAGTTACTCCCCCTTTGTGAAAGGGGGGAAGGCCGCCTTCAGAGGCGAGCCTCGTCATGGACGGGGGGGATTTTCTTGGCTGATAGCCTGATCGGAAAGGTACTAAGTTTGTTTAAGTTTGTCCTGGCGTGATAGAGTTATTCCAGATTCCAAAATAGCAGGTGCTTCATGTCATCATTTTATTTTCCCGATGGTTTTCTCTGGGGTACCGCGACGACGGCCGCCCAGATCGAGACGGCGTCCGACCATGACTGGAAGGGCGTCCGGTCGAAGGACGGGTATATTCTGGGCGAAACCGCTGCTCATGAGAGGTTTTTCCGCGAAGATGCGGAGCTGATCGCCGGCTGCGGCAATACCTACCGCTTCTCGCTGGACTGGGCGAAGCTTCAACCTGCACCCAACGCACCGTTCAATCCGGTCTGGGTGACACGCTATCGGGATTTCATGCTCGACCTGAAAAAGCGGAACATCCACCTCATGCTGACGCTGCACCATACGACCAACCCCCGCTGGTTCGCCGACCTCGGCGGCTGGACCAAAAGAGCGAACCTGGTGTACTTCGACGACTTCGTAGACCAGGTCATCAGCAACTTCGGCGATCTCATCGACAGCTGGATTACTTTCAATGAACCTAATAATTATGCGGCCATGTCTTTCTTATTCGGGCAGTGGCCTCCCTATCGGCATAACCCGGGCGCTTACAATCGGGTGCGTCGTCATCTGGCCATGTCTCATGAACATGCCTATGTCCGACTGAAGAAAGCGTACCCGGCCAAACCGGTGGGCATTGCACTTTCTACCGTTGTCTTTTCGGGGACCACTATCCTGGGGAAGTGGGCGGCTTCTCTTGCGGACCAGCAATTCACCCGGGAGACCATGAAGCTATTCGTGCCACTGGATTTCATCGGGGTCAACTACTACGCCCGGCTGCAGTTCACTCCGTGGCCGCTGTGCGAAATGACCGCACCCGGCCGTTTGGCGAAGCGTGGACTGCCTCACGACAAGATGTGGGAATACTACCCGCAGGGGCTTTTTGACTTCCTGAAACGGTTTCATGACAAGTACCATCTGCCGCTCTATGTGACCGAGAACGGGATTTGCACGGACGACGATAGTGTCCGTATTGACCGGACGAAAGACTATATCCGGGAATGCGCCCGGGCTCTAAAGGCCGGGGTTGACCTCAGAGGCTACATCCACTGGACGCTGATGGATAATTTCGAGTGGAAGCTGGGGCCGACCTACCGCTTCGGGCTGGTCAGCGTCAATCGTGAAACCATGGAGCGCACACCCAAGCCTTCATACGGTCTGTTTTCAGAAATAGCTCGCTCAAATGAGATCGAGCTATCCGAGTTACATGGCTAAAGGCAGTTTGTTACGGCTGGGCGAGTTTTTCTTCGATCAACTGTTTCAATCCATCATATCCGCCCACCACATCCAGTTTTTTCCCGTTCAGGAAAAAAGTTGGAGTTCCCTGGATCCCCTGTTCGAAGCCGCTGTTCTGGTCAGCTTTGACCAGAACTTTTGTCTGTTTTGAATCCATATCGCTTTTAAATTTCTCCACATTGAGACCGAGCTCTTCTGCGTATGATATGAATTTTGATCTGGCGTCACTGTTCGCCCATTCGGTCTGACGGTCGTAGAGGAGTTCTTCCATTTCCCAGAACTTTCCCTGCATCCCTGCCGCCTCGGCCGCAAGCGCTGCACTTACAGCATTTGGATGGGCTGATTCAAGGGGGAAGTGGCGAAAGACCAGGGCGACGCGATCGCCATATTCGTCCATGATCCGTTTGAGGTAGGACTGGTAGGTTTTACACGCCGGACACTGAAGGTCGCTGTATTCGATGAGCACAATTGACGCGTCCGGGTTCCCCTTGATCCACTCGCCTGTCTGTGGACGATCGACGGGTTTATTCTTCTCCTCCGGCGGGATTGGTATCGAGGTCAATTTTGCGATGACAGCCAATCCGGAGATGACGGTAACGGTTACGATGAGCCAGGTATACTTTTGTATGAATTTCTGCAAGGGAGTGCCACGTCTATACTTTTTTTTCATATGCATGTTCCTTAATGGACATTGCAATCTAAAGAGTGAAACCTAGCGAGACGAAGTGAAGACTGTCGAGCATCGTATCGGTCTTCGGCAGTATTCTGGAAATGATTACCGGAGAACCATAGTAGTCGTCTAGCCTGTCCCCTTCGGCAGAAAAGTTGCCTTCCTCCTGCATCATGGCGCCTTCCCTGGACCCAAAGAATATCGGCAAATAGCGAACCGAACCGATGACGACGGGATTGAGAGCTTCTGCCGATAGACTGTCTTGATACTTGAACGGGATATCAGACGCACTGGCTATCTGATAAAAAATTTCTATATCTCCCTCTTGTGCCTCTTTCACTTTGATCGCATGAGCACCTGAGAGTGCCGTGGCTGTCGTGTTGTTGATGATATGCATACTGTCCAGGGCGGTTCCGGTCGGGGTCAGGATGCCGATGATCCTGACCGAGCTGATGCCAAAGAAGTTTTCGAGGGTATCGCCAGGGCTGGTGAACAGGTTCTCCTCGCGCATCATCTGCGCTTCTTCGGAGCCCAGGATCAGCGTGTAGTCGGCAGAGGCTGCGCTTCCTTCGTCCACAAGCTCGCTGGTCAGATATCGATTGGGAATGCTGACGAACGCCTTGGGCGTGCCGTCAGGGGTGAAGGTCATCGAGAGGACGCCGGAGGAAAGGATCTGGTTGGCAGTGGCGGTTACGGCGGGGTTGATGGACGGCTTTTCCGAACTGACCATGCCGGAGGTCTCGGCTGAGGAGTCATTGGACATGGTTTTGCTTTCGGCCATGGTCGAACTGAGTCGGGCGAATTCAAAGAACATGAAGGTAAAAGCCAGCATCATCACGATCGGTGCGACCAGAGAGACATAGTTCCTTTTGCGCGGCCGGAAAGAGCGGATGAAGAGAGAATTGGAGACGACCGAGATGGAGCTGAGCGCCATGGCCAGACCGGCCAGTTCCGGCTTCAGGATGAAGCCTGCCCAGGCAAAGGCACGGGCAGCGATGGGGATGCCGATCACATTGTAAAACAGAGCAAAGAACATGTTCTGCTTGATCTTCTGGAAGCTTTCCTTGGACAGTTCGATCGCGGTCACCACATCATTCAGGTCATTTCTGATGATGACGATGCCGCCGGCTTCCATGGCTACATCCGTGCCGGAGCCCATGGCGATGCCGAGGTCGGCCTGCGCCAGAGCGGGTGCATCATTGATGCCGTCACCGACCATGCCGACTTTTTTCCCGCCGGACTGGAGCCGCTTGACCTCGTTCGCTTTGTCCTGAGGTAGCACTTCGGCGAGCACATTGGTGATACCGACCTCTTTGGCTATGGCCGCGGCGGTCATCTGATTGTCCCCGGTGATCATCCAGACGACGATGCCCATGGACTTGAGTCTGGCAATGGCTTCGCGGGAAGTCTCCTTGACCGTGTCCGCGACACCGACAGCACCCAGTATTTCAGTTTCGGAAGAGAGGATCATGGCTGTCTTGCCCTGCTGCTCCATGCGCTTAAGTTTTCGGTCGATCTTGTCGATCGGCAAACCAGCAACTTCGATCATTAGTTTGCGGTTGCCGAAATAGTATTTTTTGCCATCTACTACACCCTCTACGCCGTGGCCGGGTACAGCCTTGAAATCAGAGGTTTCTGATAACTTGACACCTTCGGCGCCGGCATAGCTGTAGATCGCTTCGGCGAGCGGGTGTTCAGAGGATTTTTCCAGACTGGCGGCGACCCTGAGAACTTCGTCCTCGTCTATCGAGCCAAAGCTTTCCACATCAGTGACTTCTGGCTTGCCATGGGTCAAAGTGCCGGTTTTGTCGAAAATGATGGTGGTGATTCGGTTGGCTGCCTCGAGCGGCTCGCCGCCTTTGATCAGGATGCCTTGCTCCGCTCCTTTGCCGGTACCGACCATGATGGCAGTTGGAGTGGCAAGACCCAGAGCGCAGGGGCAGGCGATGACGATGACCGAAGTGAAGGCCATGAGGGCAAAGGACAGGGTGGCTCCGAGGATGAAGAACCACACCAGGAAGGTGAGGATGGCGATAGTGATCACGGTGGGGACGAAAACTGCTGAGATCCGGTCGGCAAAGGCCTGGATCGGCGCCTTGGACCCCTGGGCATCTTCGATCAGGCGGATGATCTGGGACAGGGTCGTTTCACTTCCGACACGGTCGGCCTTGAACTCAAAGCTGCCGGTCTTGTTCATGGTCGCACCGATGACCCGATCCCCTTCGTTTTTTTCCACCGGGATACTTTCGCCGGTGATCATGGACTCGTCGACGGCAGAATGTCCTTTGGTGATCACGCCATCGACCGGGACCTTTTCCCCGGGACGGACCAGGACTATGTCGCCCGCTACCACGTCATCGATGGAGATGTCGGTGGTCATGCCATTTCTGATGACGCGGGCGGTTTTGGCCTGGAGGCCCATGAGTTTGGATATTGCGGTCGAGGTCTGGCCTTTGGCCTGCATTTCCAGGTATTTGCCGAGGACGACAAAGGTGATCAGGAAGGCGGCAGTTTCGAAGTACATCTCCGGGATCTTTTCGCCGTTCAGTCCAATCAGTGATTTGTTGGTGACTGCAAAGACGATGAAGTTGATCAGGCTGTAGAAAAATGCCGACGAGGTGCCGATGGCGATCAGGCTGTCCATGTTGAAGGTCTTCATCTTCAGGCTGGACCACATGCCGCGATAGAAGCCGGCTCCGATGATGAACTGTACCGGTGTGGCCAGAAGGAGCGAGACGATGCCGAAATAGGGAGGCAGGGTCGTCCCTCCGGGCAGCCACTTGAAGAAATCCAGCAGCATGAAGTACAGCATAGGGGCGCTGAAGACCGCGCCGAAGAGGAACTTCTTCCACTGATTTTTGATCTCCAGGGATCTTTTCTTGCGGTCAAATTCGGGATCTTTCTCATTGACCAGTTCAGCGCCGTACCCGGCTTTTTTGACCGCGTTTTTCAGGTCTTCGACGGAAGTTTTGTTCTCGTCGAACGAGACAGAGGCTTTTTCGGCGGCGAAGTTCACATTGGCCTGGGTGATGCCGGGGAGTTTTTTGATGGACCGTTCGATGATCGCGGCGCAGGACGAGCAGTGCATACCCTCGAGGGACAGATTTACCTTTTTGCCGGATTGCCTGGCGGAGGTATCGACGCTCTGGTCAGACAGGGCAGGCTGAGGGGGTTTG
>MNZT01000085.1:0-396 GCA_001873755.1 Candidatus Wirthbacteria bacterium CG2_30_54_11
TAGGTCGTCTTGCCGAGATTCTCCATGTTCCCCAGCAGGTAGACCCAGACGAACGCTGCGATGCCGCTGAGTGCTATGCTGAGCACGATCATATCGACGATACCCCAGCCGTGGAGAAGTGATGCAATCGGATTATGCCTCGGGGACGTACCGCAGTGGGGACAGCGGATATCCTTTTTTGACATTTCCTGTTTGCAGTTCCTGCACTTCATGGGGTTTCCACCTAAATATTGACCAGGATCACTGCCCTGTTGTCTGCGATGCGCAGCACTCCCTGGGAGATCGGCACGGTCTGGATGCCATTTCCGGGCTTGCGGATGATCACATCGCCGGATTGCAGCAGGCAGAGAAAAGGTTGATGGTCAGAGAGAATATCGAAACGGCCGGTGCGGTTCG
>MNZT01000085.1:408-9368 GCA_001873755.1 Candidatus Wirthbacteria bacterium CG2_30_54_11
TTCGAGGCGGTGACGGAGACCGCGTCGGTCTCAGCCAGGACACTGTCCGCGTTGATGATCTTGATTTTGAAGGTTTTCTCGCTCATTTGTTTTCTTCCAGGGTGGAGAGATCACCGATCATGAAGAACTTCTCAGGATCGTGCGTGCTGTATTCACCATCCAGAATGCGTGCCATATCGTTCACGGTCTGCTCCACGGTGACATATTTACCAGGTTTCCCGGTGAATTGTTCAGCTGTAGTAAACGGCTGGGTCAGGTAGTAGATCATCTGTTTGGCGCAGGTCACGACTTTCTTGTCCGCATCACTCAGTTCATCTTCGCCCAGGATGGCGATGATGTTGGCCAGAGCGTCATATTGTTTCAGCAGACTGCGACTTTTCTGTGCGGTCTCATAATGCTTCTGGCCTACGATCTCAGGTGACAGCACAGAGGAAGAAGACGCGAGGATATCGACCGAGGGGCGGATGCCTTTTTCAGCAACTTTTCTGGACAGTACAATGGCGGAGTCCAGATGCCCGAACAGTGTCGTGACGGCGGGGTCAGAAAAATCGTCAGCGGGGACATAGATGGCCTGGACTGAGGTGATGGAACCTGAAGCGGTCGAGGCGATCCGTTCCTGTACATATCCGATTTCGGTCTGCAGCGAAGGCTGATAGCCGGATTCGGAAGGGATCTGCCCGATGAGCGCTGAGACTTCCGCTCCGGCCTGGATGTAACGAAAGATGTTGTCGGCGAAATACAGAACATCCTTGCTCATGACATCACGGAAGTATTCTGCCATGGTCAGACCTGAATACACCACACGGGCACGGTTGCCGGGCGACTCGTTCATCTGGCCGTATACGAGTACCGCCCGTTTGAGCACCCCGGATGCCTTCAGGTCAAACCACATTTCATTTCCTTCCCTGGTTCGTTCACCGATCCCGGTGAAGACAGAGTACCCCTGATACTTCTGCGAAATGTTATGCATCAGTTCGGTGATCAGTACGGTTTTGCCTACGCCGGCGCCTCCGAAAAAGCCGATCTTGCCTCCTTTGACAAAGGGGGTGAACATGTCGAGCACCTTGATCCCGGTCTCCAGCAGGGTGATCTCGGTATCGGCCTGGATGTAGGCCGGGGTTGTGTTGTAGATCGACATGTGTTTTTCGGCCGGGGTCGAAGGCTCGTCATCCTGCTGTTCGCCGAACACATTGAACAGATGCCCCAGGTTGCATTCGCCGACCGGGACCGAGATGGCATTGTTCGTGTCCGTGATCCGGTCCCCGCGGGCAAGTCCAGCGGTAGGGTCGAGCGCCAGGCAGCGGATGGAGCGGTCCTGCAGGTACTCGATGACTTCCAGCTTGATCGTTTTCCCCTTGGAATTCAAAGCAACGAGCAGATTGTGGATGGAGGGGATGTGGTTCTGGAACAGTACGTCCACGATGACGCCGTTGATCCTGATCACGATGCCCTGGAGCTCTGGTGCTATCTTCACCGATTTGGAAATAGTGTGCAATACTGCAGCATCAGCCTCGGTATGTCCTGAACCGTCTGCTGATACAGCACTATCTGAGGCGGCAGGAGCCGCAGGCTGGGAAGCGATGATCTCAATATTGTCCGGGGGAGTGATGAACGCGTCCGACTGCATCGGGGAATCTGTGGGAGTTACCGTTGTTTCTGTATGCGTCTGGGTTCCGGCAGCAGTCTGGTTCGTTGCGTCATCCAGTACAGAAACATCGGCAGTAGTAATCTCTGGCATGCTTACCGGCATAGAACTGGCGGCAAGCGGAGCCTCAACAATCCCGCTGCCGGGCTGAGGAGCAGCATCGGAGGAAGTCATTATTTCCAGTGCCTCAGGGCTCTGAGCCAAGGTGGCCGGGGCATCATGTATCTGCGTCTCAGCGGTCTGTGCCTCTGATGCTTCGCTGAGCGGTACTACCGGATCTGCCGGTACGGACGTAGAAATGGTCGTGTCGGCAGGCGCCGCATTATCAGGAATCGGGACAGCTGGGGTTTCTATCTGCGGTGCGGTAGATATCTGATCTACAGGTTCTGCTGTCAGGGGAGCCGCCATGGGTACTGTCTCAGCCTGGGGTACAGCAGCTGCCGGAGCAGATGGTGTTTCTGCCTGCGAGGGAGCAGGGTAGAGCTGTACGTTGGTCTGGGTGGGTTCCATGTGTTTGTTTTAGAAAATTAACAATCAGTATCTATTCATCTTACCACAGAGCGCGTCCGGCAGACACCTCGGTGAGCGCCTGGTTGATCTTGGTACGGCGGACGCGGTTGTATTCTTTTTTCTGCTGATTGAGCAGTTCTATGATATTATCATTGGCTTCTTTCATGGCCAGCATACGGCTGTTGTACTCGGCGAGGCGTGATTCCAGCACCTGCTGGACGAAGACCGCTTCGGCAATAACGCTCTGGAAATAGTCGAGCACGTCATCAAAATTCGGCTCTACGATATAGGTCCTGGCGACGGTATCTTCCTGCACCGCATTTTTTTTGCCTTTATTGGTGTCATCTTCTTTGGTCTCTTCATCAGGAGAGGCAGAAAAAGCTGCCTGTACCGGTTCACTCTTTACTGCGGTCACATACATGTTGTAGTAGATATAGACATGGCTGTAGAGCTTGATCCTGGTGAAGACTTTTTCCAGATCTTCAATGGAGACGCTTTCCGGTACATCGACGACGGTCAGTTTGTCGGCGAATGCCGATCTGCCGAAATAGCCCTTACCTCTTTTGCCGATGATGACGAGGTCTGGCCCGCCGGCCGGGAAATCGCGGATGATTTTTTTAGCCAGCTGCCCATTGAACTGACCGCAGAGACCCTGATTGGACATGACCGATACGATCAGGCTGTTCGCCGAGTCGACGTTTTCGGCCTCAGCGACTTTCTTCTTTTTTGTCTTATCCTTATTTTCCTTTTTCAGCAGGTACACATATTTCTGAAGTTCGGTTTTGGTAGTCAGTGCTTCCTGGAGGAAATAGCGGTTGGCGAGCACTTTTTTCTTAATCTTACCCATTTTGGCGGCAGAGAGGTATTTCAGCGCGTCGGTCAGCTCGCCGAGTCCCAGGAGATTGTCTTTTTCTACGCGCAATTGAGTCAGGGTTTTCATTTCGTCGGCTCTTTTCTGATCAGATAGCTTCCACTTTCATTTTTAATCAGGTCAAATCCCTCTGGTACTGGTTTCCCTTCGACGGCAGTCTGATCTTTGGGTATATAGCGGATTTTTTCGTCCTTAATCACTTCGTCGTATCCGTCTGGTATGGCGATCGATCCGGCAGCCGGTACCGCGGGCGAGCCTTCGTATCCATTTTTTTTAAATTTGGAAAAGAGGCCCTTCTTGTTTGCTTTCTCCTGCTGTTTTTTTGCCTGTTCATCTTTTTTCCTTACTTCCTTCAACTTTGCTGCCTCGATCTTTTGTTCTTTTCTCCCGTTCGGTTTCTGGGCGACCATTTCGCCGCTTGCCTGGTTTTCTTCCCCTTCTGTTTTTGTCGCTTCCACGATGTTGCAGGCGTTGATGAACTTTTCGGATAGGATATCGAAGAGCGTTTTGAACTCATCTTTCACATCGTCCGGTTTTTTGTCTGAGAGAGATTCAGTAAATGCTTTCCATCGTTCATCTTCCTGGAGAAAGGCAGAGATCTGCTTTCTCAGTTCCTTGACCTTGTCCAGTCTGACTGTGTCGAAAACACCGATGTTCAATCCGTGTAGCATCACCATCTGATGGGTGAGTTTGATAGCTTCGTAGGGCTCCTGCTTCAAAAATTCGATGATACGTTTGCCGCGCTCGATCCTCTGCTTCGTTTCTGTCGCGAGGTCCGTGCCGAAATGCGCAAATGCCTGTGCCGCGCGGTAGTACATGAGCTGCTGGGAGATCGCATTCCCCAGCTTCTTGATGATCGGACACTGGACCTTGCCTCCGAGACGGGAGACCGAGAGTTCGAGCGCGATGGAGGGGATGACGTTCTGGTTGAAAAGTCCGATATCGTACAGCATATGACCGTCAGTGATGGAGAGTACGTTAGTCGGGACATAGCCGGTGAGATCACGCTCCTGGATCTCGATGATGGGCAGAGCTGTGATACTGCCTCCCCCGAGGTCCTTGTTCAGGACAGCGGCACGTTCCAGCAGGCGGGAATGAACGAAGAATACATCACCGGGATAGGCTTCGCGGCCGGGTGAGCGCTTCAGGAGCAGGGACATCTGCCGATAGTATTTCGCATGCTGGCTGAGGTCATCAAATATGATGAGGACATCCTTGCCCTGGTACAGAAAGTGCTCGGCAATCGTCATCCCGGCATAGGGGGCGACAAAGTTCATGGTAGGGGACATAGAGGCAGTCCCCATGACGATGACGACCTTATCCAGAACGCCTTCTTTTCTGAGTTTTTCCACAAAAGCCTTGGTCTTGGCCTGCGGTTTGCCTATGGTGACGTAGACGCTGATGATGCCCATGCGGGCGAGATTGATGACCGCAGTATAGACGGAATTGCTTTTCCCTGATTTCGGGTCGCCGATGATGGTTTCGCGCTGTCCCTTGCCCAGTGGCATCATGGCATCGATGAGCGTGATGCCGGTTTCAAGCTGTTTGGTGATGGGCTGACGTTGGAAGATCGACGGTGCTATGCGTTCTATAGGCATGTTTTTAGTGTTGCTTAAAATCGACTTGCCATCCACCGGCTCTCCCAGGGGGTTCACGACACGACCCAGCAGGCTGTCTCCCACCGGGACCGAAAGAGCTTCGCCGGAACAGATCACCTCGGCACCCCGGATGACCGTATTCTCGCGGCTGAGCAGCACGGCATAGACATAGTCTTCGTCAAGTCTAAGCACCATTCCCTTGGCGCCGCTCTCAAATATCACCTCTTCATCCATGGACGCGTGAGGCAGACCTCTGATGAGGCATACGATCTCGCTGACTTCTTCCACGGTCCCGATCTGTTTGAGGCTACCCATAGGGTTTACTGCTTGGAATGGATTAGATGCGTATCTTCTTCTTTGGTATATCTCTGAGCGATCTCGTGTACATAGCCATATACTTTCTGTCCCAGTGATACGAGGGAGGATTTGATCGTTTCCTCATAGCCAAACTGGTCAGACTGCATGATCATGCCGCCGACGATGGAGGTGTTGACTGATACGTTGAGCACAAACGGGTAGTTGACCATGGTGCTGATCTCGGTATGGAGCCATTCTTTCAGATACTCGCTTAAGTAGGTCGCGACCGTGATATTGACCAGTCTGATTTTTTTGATCTCCTCGTTCAGGAGTTTGAGAAAGGTCGGTTTGGCCTGGTCATCCAGGATGCCGAACTCCTGCGTCTCGATCAGCGAGGAGAGAAAATTCTGGACAAAGAGGCAGAAGTCTCTCTGGCGCATATACACATGGAAGAGATCCATTTTTTCTCTGATATGAGTGCTGGACGCGGTGAGCACCTTGAACATGATGGGATGGTAGTATATCTCGCTGACCGCGAGCTGCAGCTGCTGATGGGTCTGATCGAGCATCTCGCTCGTCTTGATCTGACCGAGGAGCGCCTGTATGACTTTTGATTTGGTGATCTCGTGTGTGGTGTTCATGATGTCAGTAGGTATTATCGAGGACAAGCAGGAGGAATATCATCCAGGCCAGGGCCGTGCACATCAGTGAAATGACCCCGGTGAAGAGGAGATTGAGCTGGATCTTCCCTCGGGCGAGCGGGTTTCGCCCTATGGCTTTCATGGCTTTTCTGGTGCTCGAGGTGAGGAGGATGAGAGGGAGGAATACGCCGATGATGAGGCTGACCCACATGGTGAGGAAGCGGCCGATATTATAGAGGTCCTTGAAGGCATACACAGCCAGAATGCTGTTGATCCGGGCGAACAGGTTGACTTCCCTCAGGAACGGGTCCAGGCGTACATCATAAACCGCGATCCGGTTGTTGGCGCTGTCTGAGACATACAGGTTCATGTCCTCGCCTCCTTCGTCCGGGAGTATGAATACCCCTTTGGGCTGGTTGAAATTGTGGAATCCCACCCCGGCGGTATTCGTGGTGAAGTCCTCCTGGCCGATCACGATGGCGGCGTTTTGAGGTGAATCCTTGGCATACTGCAGTATGCGATTATTGCTGGTATCGGCGACATAGATATTCGATCTGCCCACGGATACGTCATAGGGATTGCGGAGGCCGGAGGCGCTGAGTCCGGCGGTGTTCGCGTTCAGATCGCTCTGCCCCATGACGGCAGTGGCGCGGCTTCCGGTCCCGTCGCCGCTGATGGGCAGGCGATAGATCAGGATGCGATTGTTGGCACTGTCAGCCACATACAGCTGATTTGCCTCGCGGTCGATATCGACTCCGCCGGGGTTGGACATGCCGTTTTCCCCGCTGCCGGAGGACACATCATCGAAGTTTGGTCTACCGAGCACCTGATCTGCCTGCTGGCCGTTTGACCAGGGAGGCGAGAAGTGAAGTACGCGGTTGTTGCCGCTGTCCACGACGAAAATGCCTCCGCTCTGATCGGAGACGATAGAAGACGGGTGATTCATTTTGCCCGCTCCGGCGCCGCTGGTATCGGCGACAGTGAAGGGGTCCGGGGCACCCAGTACATAGTCAGCGCTCATACCGTCGGCATCGATAAACTTGGAGTAGATCAGTACACGGTTGTTGTTCGTGTCTGCGATGAAGAGATTGCCGTCAGTATCGGTAGCCACTCCGGACGGTGCGTGCAGTGTCTTGTCGGTTGGATTTCCCTGGCCGTCATTCGGCTCATTGTTCAGGAAGTCCTGATGACCGAGCACATAGTCGGCATCCGGTCTGACGAAGGTATTGTTTTCATACAGGATGAACACCATGACCCGGTTATTGCCGGTGTCGGCTATATAGAGGCGGTGACGCTGAGTATCGATGGTCATCTGGGTCGGGTAGGTGATCCCACTTCGACCCGGACTGTTGGCCTGATTGCTGTAGAAATTGGATCCGTTCTTTTCATCCATCTGCCCGATGGCTACGATCGGGCGATATTCATAGCCGGCATTGACCGCATAGGCGACGCTGCCGCACAGCGAAGATGCGCACAGGATGAGCGCGAGGATCAGACTATATCTGTTTGTTTTTGCTTTTGTTTTCATGTGCTCACTTAGGATGAGGTGGGGAGCAGATCAGGCGGGATAGATGCATCAGGGAGAAGTTGAGTGGTGGGTGCTTCCAGCGGACCGCTTGCGGGCTCAGCAGCAGGGACTGCCGGTGCAGTGGCAACAGTGGGCTGAACGACCTGCGAAACGGTGACAGGCTGCACTTCCGGTGCGGAGGGGACAGGATTGATGACGATGATGGTCGGGGCAGGGGAATTTTCAGCCGGAACCCCGGAGTCCGCAGCAGGGGCTGGGATTGAGGAATCGGGTGAGGGGGCATTTTCTGCTGCGGGCATAGGAGCAGCCGGCGCGGGAGCTGAAGCAGCTGGCGGTATCTGTGTTATCTGTATCGCGGGAGCCTCCATGGCGGCAGGCGCGGTTGGCGGCTGCATAGGAGCACTGACTGCAGGATCGTGAAGATTTGCACTCGATGGCAGGGCAGCAGGTTCTTCCGGGCTCGGCCCTGCCGGATGATCAGCTTTGACCGAAGCATCGGCATGGGGGATCTCGACCATGTCTGACGGTCTGATCTTGCGTTTCATATTCTGCACCGCTTTGATGATCAGACCCTGGTGCTGTTCCGGGGTCAATGTCATCTCGATGGTCTCGTGGACGATGCCGATGACATAGGAAACGATATCGTCCTCGACGTGTTTGAGTACTTTATCCCCGATGCTCTTGGCCCGCTGTTCGCTCTGTTCCATGATCTTGTCAGAGACACTGTCGAATTCGTGGAGCAGTTTGGCGTTGAACTCTTCGAGTTTGTTCCAGGATTTCTGCTGGGCTTCCTCGAGCTTCTTCAGACTGTCAGAGACGACTTTGTCCTCATCGGTCTTGATCTGTTCCAGCAGGCGGGTATGACCGTCATCAAATTTCTGCATGATGACAGTCTGGGTGTCAGAGAGGAACTTAGAATACCCTTCATTCGCCTGGCTGATGATGGTCTTGGCCTGCTCGTTGGCCTGGGCGATGATAGTACTGGCCTGTGCGGCAGAGGAATCGATGGCTGACTGAAATTTTTTCGTCAGGTTGTCCTTCTGCTCCGTCAGAGCCTGCTCAAGCGCGGTTGAGCGTTTACCCAGCATTTCGGTCATTTCGGCAGACTTGGTCTTAGTTTGCTCCACGACCTTCTGAGTGCTCGTGACCAGGTCGGCTGACTGTTTCGTGATGACCTGTTCCATTTCCAACGCTTTAGCTTCCATGGTTTCGATAAGCTTTTTGGCCTTCTGCTGGACCGAGCTGAGCTCTTTCATCTCGGTCTGCTTGGTGTCTTCCAGCAGCTTGACGGATTGTTCCAGCTGTGTCCGTATGGTCTCGAACTGTTTTTTAAATTCAGCCAGTTCCTCGGCTGTGGCTTTGGCCTGCGTGAACTGGAGTGACTGAGCCAGCTGGTCATACGCTTTTTGATACAGCGCCGCCAGCTCTTCCTCGGTATTTTTCACCTGAGGTGCGGCAGGACTTCTGCGCCAGGTGAGCATGAACACGGCGGTGGTGATCACGCTGGAGGCTGCGGCTACGACCGAATAGATCAGGTACGGGTTTGATGTGATCTGCGGCATAGGGTTCTGCTCGTATGGTATATATCACCAAAAATAATTCTTATTATTGTATCATTTCCTACCTGCACGGTCAAAGGGTGAAATGGCAACTGAAATGGCAACTGGAATACTGGGGGTGCTGGGTCAATACATTTTGTGCAGTTATGGGTAACAAAGGGAACGTGACCGACAGATCAGTAAGTGCCTTTTGATCAACAGACGGGAGATTGTTATACGCAGATTCAAAACGGATCCATTCGGTAGCATCTTTAATCTGTGGGATCGCATCTTCCAGGATCAGAACCGGGAACTTTAACAACGAGGTGGCC
>MNZT01000067.1 GCA_001873755.1 Candidatus Wirthbacteria bacterium CG2_30_54_11
ACATTGGCCTGGGGAGTGCTGCCGATGGGCGGAAGTATGATACCGGCCACGACCGAACTGAGCAGGGTGAAATCTCCGGCATCAGTTTCACCGGACGCGTTGAGCGCCTGGTTCCTGTCAGCTGGCGATGCATAGACCGAGCCGGCAGGAGCAGAGACGCTGATGCGGCAGGTATTCCCAGGAACACCATCGCCGAGGACCATGACGAAGATACCGTCTGCATCGGTCTCAACTGAACCGTTGGAACTGTAGCAGTTATCACCGGGACCATTGCCTGACAGATTGATACCGGCTCCGGCCACAGGAGCTGCCAGAGGGGTGAGAACCCGGCCGGTCAGATAGGCGTCACTTGCACGGATGATGGTGAAGCTGCCCTGATTGCTCTCCTGACTGTTGGCGGTGACGCGGATAGAGTGGTACATATTGTCATACTGCTGACCGGTCAGGTCAAAGCTCGCCACGATCTCGGTGTCACTCCAGCTGATGATCGTTCCCTGAACGGGATCACTATAGAGAGTGACCGCTGCGTCCTGGGGCTGCGGATCACCGAAGTTCTCACCGGTGATGGTGACCGTCACATCAGATGACGAAGCAAAGCCGCTAGTCGGGGAAATAGATGTGATATAGGGGTCCGTGGCCTCGACCACGGTCCCGATGGCAGTCCAGATGGGAGTCTCCGCCTGGACGCAATGCAGATCGGTCGGGGTGCTGATGGTATCGCAGATACCGATCATGCGGACACGATAGGTCTGTCCGACCGGCAGATCGACACCGGTGATCTGCACAGTTCTGGTGTCCCCCTCATAGTTCAACGAATTGGGGGGAGAAGAAAGAGGGATGACCGTCTGCACTCCACCCTCTTCGTAGGGAGAATACAAGGTATAGTTCGCCAGTGACTCCTGCGAATAGGCAGACTGGGAAACCTGTTCGCTGAAGGTCACATACACTCCACGCGTCGATGCACTGCTTGACTCCACCTGGGGAGGGCTCGTGTCAGGGAGCATGGTGAAATCGATCGCCGAAGTATTGGCTGATACTGTCACGGAGACTGGAACCGCATCCTCTACTGCCGCATGACCATCGTAGTACTGGGATTCAAAAGTAGCGTTCATGCTCTGGTCCACTGCCCAGACGAGATAATCCCCTGCGGGCAGACCGGAGAAGCGATAGGTCTGGTCCATGAAATCCATAGTGGCGGTATAGCTGCCTTCACCAGCCACCGGTGCTGCGGTCAGCTGGATACTCGGCTGTGGATCGGGCGTCCCACCCTCAAAACTGATTGTACCGCTGATCGCACCGCCCAGGGAAAGATGAAAATCAGCATTTGCAGTATCAGTGTTCCTGGTAGAGGCATCATTCCAGTCCAGAACGCCGACATCATTTCCCAGCAGAAAATATCGTCCCTGATAATAGGTTTCGTTCCCGAATCCGGCGCTGAGCTTGTAGCTGCTAGCCGGCACGGTAAACGAATAGGTGCCCTGGGCATCGGTCTGGGTGCCTCCGCTCGGACCCTGCCCCTGGCCGGCAAACTGTGCCATGACACTGACCGAGGCAATTCCAACTCCAGGATCCCCATCGTCGTAGACAGTGCCAGCGAACGTGATCCCCTCCTCCAGGTCAAAGTTCACGGTGGTCGTCCCATCTTCGGTGACCGAGACCTGCTGTGCGGCACCGCCGTTATAGGTCCCGTACATATGACCTTCTATCTCGCCGGGTGAACGGTACATCTCGGTGACAAAACCAACAGCGGTAGCGCTGAGCTGATAGTCACCGGTATTGAGCAGGACCGAAAATTCGCCCAGGACATCCGTCGTGGTCGACGACCCGCCTGGCCCCTGGATCGAAATAGTGGCATCAGCGATAGGAGTACCGGCCAGATCGGTCACCGTACCGCTGATGGTGCCTTGAGGCTGCCCGGGAGGAGGGTCGCTCCCACCCCCGCCGCAATCACTTGCATCCTGATTGAGATTGAGATTGGTCACCTCTCCTGCGACTACGACCACATTGCATTTGCCTGAGCCGACCGGGTTGCCGCTCAGGTCAAGAGACTGGACCTGATAGGCTGATACCTGGCCTGGCCCTTCACCGGTCGCGAGGACTGCGATCCGCATATCCCCTGCTGACTGGGGAAATCCTTCAAATCCCTCGGTGACCCCATTGTCTTCCGAGAGGTAAATACTCCGTGTCTGAACTCCGTCAGTGACCGTGATGATCGCTGAAGCAAATGGTGTCGTCTGATCGGCCTGATAGACCGCCCCTCCTATCCATCCACCCTCAGTGGCCATATCCATCGCCTGCACCGGAGGAGTGCCAGCTGGCTGGAGTACATCCTCCTGGGCACAGTTACCGCTCGCCATCGGACAGAGATAGAGACCAAGACCATAGGATCCTGGCGCCCCATTGAACCGAGCGACCACGAGAGTGTCAGAGAACGTTCCCGTACCGTCCGTGGTCAACACCGGCGCATCCACCCAGCTGTCCGCCGGAGAGATCCAGGAACTGCTGACAGAATTCCAGGTGTCTCCGACCGTCGGGTTTTCGGAGGTGAGAAGTGCCTTGTACTGATACTCAGTATCCGGTGTGAGAGAATTACCGTTCACCAGAAACACGAACGGGTACCCGTTGGCAGCGATCTGCCGCGAGTATTCCGACAGGGAAGCACTGTAGGGCTCCGCTGCCCAGGCCGGCATCACGCCCGCCGGGATAAGTCCGCCTACCATCGAAATGATGGTGATGATGACAAAAATCTTTTTTAATACTTTCATGAATTCTCCTGACTCTTTTGATGTTTATTTTTGACTATGAAAAACCCGGCTCCATCGATCAGTACGATCAGATGAGGTCCGGGGAATTGATGCCGATTGGTTGTTCTTCACACATGCATTTTTGTCTTGAAAAACGATGAAATTATGGCTGGAGCAGTCTGGCTTTGATCTGGGTGAGGTCGGCCTGGACCGCGCTGAGCCGGCTGGCCATCATGGTGAACTGCGCCTGCATCTCCAGATTGTGGTCCTCTGCGGTGGAAGCCTCTTCGAGCGCTGCTACCTTGTCTGAGAGGGTCGTCATGGACCGCTGCGCCTGGATGCCTCCCAGGAGCAGGCCTCCCAGCATCACCAGCTCCAGTACTCCTGCGGCGAGCACCAGGTGGATACATTTCACCGGCGGCTCTTTTTTCATCGCGAGATCGTTCATATCATGTACCTCGTTATTGATTAGGCGAATCTATAAATTGTATCACCATAGATAAACTTATTCAAGGGATATGAGCATCCCATCTGTTATCGGCTCACCGGTTATCGGCCCCGTTTTCCCTTTCACAGAACCCCTTTTCTTGGTATCATATACACCTGATCACACCTGATCTAAAAGGCTCACAACGCATGGATGAAAATCCGTCCGAGGCAATGGATGCCCCGATAGAAGAATACATATGGCGCGAACGGCTCGAACGCCTGGAATTCGAGACCGTCACTGAGTTGCGGGAGATCGTGCAGGAGCCGTTCTTCATACTCTGCATGAATGATACTGAATTCCTTCAGGAACTTCTCGCTCATATGGAACGTACCGCTATGATCACCGGTCTCGTCGCACGTCTGGCGCACTGGGATGAAAGGACTACCAGGAAGGCAACCGCTGCAGCATTGGGTCATGACCTGGCCAAGCCGTGGGTGCTGGGGCCAGAACACCCTCGCGTGAGCAGGGATTTTATTCACAGCAGACGAATATTCAACATGAAAGACAGAGTGATAGTCAAATCCCATCCCTACCTGGCCATGCTATTGATCCACCAATACATCGACCAACCTGACCTCCAGTCCAATTTCTCACAGGAAGAATGGGAAGAGATCGCTGAATTCATCGATGCTCACCATGAAATTTTTCGGTTCCCTCAAAAAGATCTCGATGGTCGAGAACGCATTGCCTATCTCCGCGACCCTCTGCATGATCTATTCTGGCAGATCGAGCAAGACGGACATTCCTATCAGGAGGCCCGGGACCGGTTGATGGTCCCTATGCTTATCCAGATCGTGGATGGCTTCGGCGCGCTGGCCGATAACCGCTCCTATCAAAACGGGAACCATCCGTACAGTCCGGAAGAGATACTCAGAAATCGTTTCACTCCTGGCCAGATCAGAAGTTCAGTGCTGGCTTCCTTCGCCGAACACCGTCGTACTATCAAAACACGTTCAAACCCTGTGAGCCCCACTGCCAGCGGACCTATTGACGGATCCAGTTGCTTGACCGGAGGGGCAGAGGGGATGACTCTGGACCAAATCGTAGCCGACCTCTGCGACACCCTGCATCTTCTCGTTGAGCACACCATAGCCGTCTACTCTCGATCACAGGGAATGACGATGATCAGACCAGAATCGCTCCAGAACAGAGAAGAACAAACCCAGACCCTGCAGGAAATGAAGAAGGCAGCCTGGGCTGACTGGCTGAATCAGGCACATCGACAGAGACGGGCTTTGACCATACACTATACGCCCGAACTGTACCTCCGTGGCGGCGAATGCGATCGCGCTCACCTGAGACTGAAATGCAAAGATGAAATGACCCTCGCTCTCCTCCAGGTATTTCATGACAAGGCTCTCCGCGCTTCAGGGTATACTACCGGCTGAACCTCAGGCACATCGATGACTTGCGATTACGTGCCGATAGTTCTATGATTCCGGCGTACTTCCTGATTTATCATACAAAAGGTGCACGATGCAGATCACTACTGCCGAAGAACGAGTGTTTGTATTCAAGGAGCAGATCTCTCAGGAGCAGTCCGAGGGGCGCGCCTGGGGACGCAAGATCGATGCCTTCGGAGCCTTTACCAAAATGGCCAGTTTCCTACAGAAGCCGAAGGACGATGACTTCGAAATGATCTACAAGGAGCACCGCTACCAGCCCTTCTGGCATGTAGTGTGTCGGGCGACGTATGACTACGAACGCAAAAGCTCGTTCGTGATTGCCGTAACCAAGGCCGAAGTGAAGTCGGTCACGATCGAAGGAGCTGAACATCAGGTAGAAGCTCAGCGGGTGACAGTCTCCGGTATTGAGCACTGCCGCGAGGACCTGACCCAACAGGAGTTCGTCGACGGCATCAGCGCCGCGCAACGCCGGACTGCATGACTATTTCAAATTCCAGTCCGAAGAGATCGCCCAGGAAAAAGTCGCCGGATTTGCCCCGAAGGGAACCATCGTCGTACCCCCGACCACCAAGGCATCCACCATCGTGAGAGAAGTACTTTCAGGTCTCATCAAAGGCATATCGGCCGACAAGATACATGAAGAAACCGTCGAGATAGAACATATTGACCTCTACTATCGTCCGGTCTATGCCTTCCAGTACCGCTGGAAGTCCAAAGCCAAGGACGCCATCCTCGAATGCGATGCCCTGACCGGCAAACTCCAGATCGGCGAAAGCACCTTCCAGCAGTACATGGGCAAGATGCTCGATCCCGGCTTCCTGTTCGACGTCGGTATGGAAGCACTCTACCTCATCGTGCCCGGCGGCGGTCTGGTCGCCAAACTCGCCCAGAAGGGTATACAGGTAACCAAAAAAAATAACCTCCTATCAATCCCGATGAAACGAACCCCTTTGCTTGAGCGAAGGGGTTCGTTTGGTCACGGAGCGGTACCAAAACAAGGTGCACTAATTCAAGGCTACAAACACTTTATCCATCACCTGTGACGGCGTAAGCCGGGTCGTATCAACCACGAGGTCGTAGTATCTCCGGTCAAAGAAGTCGAATGGATACATCCTGTGCATCTTTTCGATCCAGGAATCTTCTTTCCTGATCAGTCGTTTCCTTTGCACCTCGCTGGAAGTCCCCTCGCGAAAGGCTGCCCGTGCCACACGGACCGCCTCATCGGCAGTAAGCAGGACTTTCAACGTCCCCGGCAGGGGTTCATCGATGTGGCCGTACACCCTGGCGTCGATGACGATGTGGTCAGATGTGGTCAACAGCAGCCGTACCCGTTCGTCGATCTCGCGACTGATATCGCCGCTTTGCGCATCGATCTGGTCAGAATTCCGCAAATTGAAGCGATGCAGATAGTCGCGGATATAGAGGCTCATGGAAAAAGTCGACCAGTTGAGCGCCTTCTGCAGGTCCCAGAACAGGGTGGTCTTGCCGCAACAGCGTCTGCCACAGAGGATGATCTTGGAATAGTTCATGAGGGCCTGGTTTCTAGGAGGCTAAGCGGTTTCTGGTCGGATGGATAACTAAATAAATTGTAGACCTTTTTGCGAACGAACAAAATGCCCGAGGAGGGACGCCTTCCAAATGGCGATAGATACTATCGACCGGGAACAATGCTCGGATCCCACTCAGGATCAGACCTTTGTCCCACACTTCCCGCAAAACTCGGCCGTACCGGGTATCGATTTGCCACACTGTCCGCAAAATATCGATCCTGTCTGTGATGCCTGCTCAAAATTCGATGGAGTTGCCTGACCGACCGGAGATACGACATTGGCCGACGGCACCGTCACTTTTTGTTTTTTGTTCTTTGTCACCAGAACAGCAGCAATAATGACCGCCAAGAGTGCGGCACCTAGAGTCATCGTGCTCGTCCAGAAACCGTGTTTACTATCCTTGATCGCTTGATCGGTCATCTCCTGCGTTGTTTCATCCCAGGTGGCCATTTCATCCTCGATCGAAAATGGCTGAATAGGACCTACTCCAGAGCTGGTAGCGGCTACCAGCTCGCCATCTGATATGAAGACCGGTTCGCCTCTGTTGGGTGTCACTTCCACCGTACCTTCGATCACCTTGACCGTTGAGGTGATCCCATCATCCTCACAGATCAGGGTAGTCCCCTTGATCCCGGCCACGGCCTGCGACATCTCGACTTCCATACTCCCGTCTTTTACGAGCCGTTTCAGATTGACCCAAATATTTCCAGCGATCAAACCGATCTTGGTCTCTCTCTCGTTCGCAATATCCAGCACGATGATCGAGTCCTCTTTCATCACATACGTTGACATGTCTGACCAGCTGAGGATGGCTCCACTGCGTGGCAGTGTCCTGATACGATCGTCATGCTTCAGGCAGGTGCCCAGTTCAGCAAAAATATATGCGTCATCATCCTCACTGTTAGGCCGGACATTGACCTCCCCGTACAGATCACCAAAACGGACTATTGCGTTTTCGGTGCAATCTTTTTCCTCAGCATTTACTTGCGGTCGCATTGGCGTGATATCTTCCTCCGAAACCAAAGCTGGTGGTGTCGTGACTTCTACCTTTTCCACCTCAAACACAGCACTCAAGATGAGCGATCTGCTGCCGCCACCGTTGGGATTTACAAAGGTATTTCCTATAATCCCGATCACCTCGACCTCATGGGCATCGCCGGGCACGATGAAGCTGGAGGCGAGAGAACCGCTCACTCCCGGGGCCAGGGTGACATTTTCCCTGTTTTCTATGCCCTCGCCCGCATCGAACCATACACTCATGGTGGCGTCCTGAGCTTCATTGTATGCGCTGGATGACGTACCGTTGCCGCTGACGGCGATACTGAGGGTTTCCCCGGGACGGACCGTACCCTCTATGAAATATTTATATTTCCAGCCGTCAGCTGTCGACTTGGTAATTCGTCCCCCCAGGACCGAAAAATCCAGCGTGATCTCTTCCCCGGCCGGCTGGATCGTTCCTGATCCGGAGGCTGCCAGAGCTATCGTTGCAGGAGAATATCCGACAACGACCGAACATAACAACGCCATCACCGTCAAAGATCTGATCATTTTTTTCATCGTGATCTCAGTGCTAATGGAAGAACTAGAAGCAAGCATTAGACGGAACAGCCCGGCATATCTACTCAAACGTAAATTCCAGATAGAGGTCCATGCTTTCCTCGGAACTATAATCGCTGGTATCTTTGTCCCCTGAATACGAGGTCGTCGTAGTCCCGACACTTTCCACGACAAATGCCCCCTGGCTGCTTAAGACGATGATATCCCGGTTGGCGATATAGAGGATCTTCAATTCCCGCTCGACATCCTGACTATACGCGGTCAATTCATAATCGCCACGCGAAAACGTGTATTTATGGGTTCCATCGACGGTATGCGTATACGTAGCAGTGCCGATCACCGGTGCTCCGGTTTTTGCTGAAATCGCTTTGGTAAATTCAGCACGGTCTATCTGCCCGGTGATCTTTACCTTTATGGGTTTTTCCCCGAGCTCGGTCTTGGTTCCTGAAACGGTATTGTTCGTCGCATAGCCGGGACCGGTCGCCGAAAACGAGATCTTGCCGTCTGCATCTACCGGAATGCTGCCGGCTTCAAACAGAACATACTGATATTGCTTGATGGTATTCCCGTCTGCCAGCATCTTCTTCTGATAGTCAAAAGGGGAGCCGTTGTTGGTATAGGTCAGCTGGTTCAACTCACGAGTACCTGTTGAAGATGATCGTTCATCAGTCCCGGGTTTGGACGTGGTACACGCAGAAAAAATCAGGATCAAACCAACCAGCGTAGACAGAGTCAGGGAAATGCGAAATGATTTCTTCATTGGCTTCGTACTCATAATAGATTTGTTTCAAAGCAAATTTCTATCATAACCCCTAGTAATAAATAATCCGTATGGTCATGATCTTCCCGAACTATTCCACACAGTATCAGGCAGCACTCCGTTTCTGGAAAATGTATGATATATGATAGTAGAAAAGCATTTAACGCCGATAGAGTACCATACTTTGATCAGCCAGTCCGTGCTTATCACGATAGATCGACAAAAAAGACCCTTAGTGTGTAACGCGAGGTCTCTAAATGTTGAGGATATGGGGTCGTTGTATAGCCGAGATTAGAAAAA
>MNZT01000100.1 GCA_001873755.1 Candidatus Wirthbacteria bacterium CG2_30_54_11
TTAATCGGTATTACTACTACCTCAAAAAAACCAAAGGCAGATCTCATGTGGAGGCGCTAACGATCATCGGAAAAAAGGTGCTACGGATTGCCTATTATTGCCTGAAAACTGGTACATCGTATGATCCAACTATCCTGGCTCAGCAGATGGATTTGCTCTCGCCCTCGATGTCTGCTTCTTGACTTTTCCCTTTAACAGGCATTCCCGTGAAAACGGGAATCCAGACAAAAAAAGAAAAGATGGATCCCCGTTTTCACGAGGATGACATGCTAATTACAAAGTCCAAACAAGCTGCTTCTGCTGCGCCGCCCTGACATAATGCGCCAGATCATCCAGGCTCGTTGTCTTCTGATCTTCATAATACGTACGATACCAGTTCCCGGTGCGGTCAAAGGTATCGTGAGCCTCATACACGCCATACCAGTGAAGGCAGGTGTGCGCTTTGGAACAATCCAGCTTGAGCAGGTTGGCTTCATGCGGATGGTCGCCGGTATCGATGGTGTACTGGATAGCCGGCCAGTTCTTCTGAAGCGCTGTGATCACAGTTTCCACTGACAGATTCTCCGTATCCTCCGGTCCAAAATTCCAAGCCTCGGCAAACTCGGATCTGCCTTCCAGGAGTTTCTGCCCGAGCAACAGATAGCCGGAGAGCGGCTCCAGCACATGCTGCCAGGGGCGGGTCGAACCGGGGTTGCGGATGAGAACACTGCGCTTTTCACTGGTGGCCTTCATGACATCAGGAACCAGCCTATCAAGTGCCCAGTCCCCCCCGCCGATCACATTACCGGCCCGGGCACTGGCCACGAGGACGTGGTGCTTCTGGCCATACGTGGAGAGCGGAAAGAAGGAATTTCGATACGAACCGGTCACCAGTTCAGAGCACCCCTTCGATGCGCTGTACGGATCATAGCCGCCCATGGCGTCCTGTTCCCGGTAGCCCCAGACCCACTCTTTGTTGTCATAGCATTTATCACTCGTGATCACGACGACAGCCCTGACCGACTCGGCTGAGCGACAGGCTTCCAGCAGGTTCACCGTACCCATGATATTGGTCTCGAACGTCTCCACCGGCTGCTGATAGGAGAGCCTGACCAGTGGCTGGGCTGCCAGATGAAAGACGATCTCGGGCGAGAATTGCACAATTGCTGCCTTCAGCTCCGCCAGATTCCGGATATCAGCGATCGTAGACTGAATGCCAAGCTTGAGCAGGTCATAATGGTTTGGATCGGTATTGGGATCAAGTGCATACCCCATCACCTCGGCTCCCATTTCCCGCATCCACAGGCACAGCCAGGAACCCTTGAACCCGGTATGTCCGGTCACCAGAACCTTTTTCCCCCGGTATGATCCGCCGAACAGGTCTACCAGACTTTCCATGGTGCATTCCCCTCATCCCAACGCTGATTAAGCCGATTCTTGTCCTGAAGAGTATCCATACACTGCCAGAAACCGGAGTGCTGATAGGTGAAGAGCTGACCTTCGCGGGCTAGCTGTTCGAGCGGCTGCCGCTCCCACATGGTGCTGTCGCCCTCGACATAATCGATAGCAGCTGGTTCACAGACAAAAAAGCCGCCGTTGATCCAGGACGAATCACCCTTTGGTTTCTCGAGGAACGAAGTGACCCGTGTATTATTTTCAATATTGAGCGCACCGAACCGTCCCTCCGGCTGTACCGCCGTGAGGGTCACCAGCTTGCCGTGCGACCGATGGAATTTGATGGCTTCGGATATGTTCACATCCGACACTCCATCACCGTAGGTCAGGAGGAACGACTCATCCCCGACATACTTTTTTGCCCTTTTGATCCGCCCCCCGGTCATGGTATCGGCTCCGGTGTCGACCAGGGTGACTTCCCATGGCTCGGTGTTTGAGGTATGGGTGGTCATCTGATTGGTCGACAGATCAAACGTCACATCGGACATATGGAGAAAATAATTGGCGAAATATTCCTTGATCAGGTACCCCTTGTACCCGAGCAGGATGATGAACTCGTGGAACCCATAGAAAGAATAGATCTTCATGATATGCCAGAGGATCGGTTTGCCGCCGATCTCGATCATGGGTTTGGGCTTGATCTCGGTCTCCTCCGCGATCCTGGTCCCCAGTCCGCCTGCCAGTATGACGACTTTCATGATGGTCTCCTTCTATTCCCAATCATCGGTTCTAACTTTGTCTCCTGCGACACCTTGATCTATCAAATAATTCCGGAAATTCTTTATCATGACCGGTGGGCCGGAGATGAAAAAAGTTGAATCCGGAGCACTCTGCTGAAAAATGTCAGAGATCTTCAGTATCCCGCTTGCTGATTCTACAACGACATCGACCCCAAAGGAAGGATTGATCGCCTGTGCCCGCTTGATTTCGCCGGCATACAGGTGAAACTCAGGAGAACGGACCCCCAGGTAGAGATGCGGCATACGGTACTCAGCGAAGCTGCTGTCGGTGAACAGGGACAGAAAGGGCGTGATGCCGGTACCTCCGGCAATGAAGACGCAATTTGCCTGGTCATGGCCCTGATCAAAAATATCGCCAAAAGGCAGCTTCAGCCAGACCTGATGACCCGGCGTGATCTCCGCGGCCATCCGCTGGGTAAAGGCGCCCTTGACCGCGTAGGTGATCGTCAGCAGTTCATCCGAACAGCAAGTCTGTATGGAAAAGCAACGCGACTCCGGCCACGGCCCGGACGGATCATAGGCATCCAGCGCCAGGTGCAGGAACTGCCCCGGCTTGAACCGGTAGGGCCGACCCAGGGACTTCAGCGACACCATGAAAATACCGGGCACCTTCTGCTCGGCTGATATGACTTCTGACGGATACTTACTGACCAGCATATTGAATACTTCGATAATAAATTCCCCTCTCCTGATAGGAGAGGGCAGGCAAGTCCTGAGCCTGTCGAAGGGGTGAGGTCAATTTCCTATCCCAACATACAATCCCTCACCCTCTCCCTGCCTCCCCCATCGAGGGGGAGGAGCAACACACTACACATACTTCCCCATGAACTCGGCCATCGCCTGCTCGACGAAGACGAACATGTCATCGGTCAGGCCGGGATAGACCCCGAGGAAAAAAGACCGGTTCATGATGAAATCTGTAGCCACCAGTTCACCTGAGATGCGGTACTCCCGGTCAACAAATGCCGGCTGGCGGGTCAGATTGCCGGCAAAAATATTGCGCGTCTCGATCTTCCGTTCATTTAAGTGTTTCACCAGATCTTCACGGGAAAACGGCGCGGCAGGGCGGACGGACAGTATGAATGTGAACCAGGAGGGATCACTGCCTTCGGTGGCTTCGGGCAGGACGAAAAAATTCTCATACTTCGAAAAAAGCGCATGGTACCGCTTGAAATTGGCTTTGCGCTTGGCAGTGAACAGAGGAAGCTTGTCCATCTGAGCCGACCCTATGGAGGCTTGCATCTCCGTCATTTTGAGATTGTAGCCCAGCTCCGAGTAGACATATTTATGATCGTATCCCAGTGGCAGCGTACCGAACTGCTGGCTGAACCGCTTGCCGCAGGTGTTGTTCTCCCCGCCCTGGCAGTAGCAGTCGCGACCCCAGTCACGGAAAGAGCGCATGATCTGGGCCAGCTGGTCGTCATTGGTGATCATGGCCCCGCCCTCACCGGTAGTGATGTGATGGGCTGGGTAGAAAGAAATGGTGGAAATATGGCCAAAGGTACCGGTCAGCCGGCCGTGGTAGGTACTGCCGAACGCGTCGCAGTTATCCTCGATGAACCAGAGGTTGTACTTTTTCACCAGTTTCTGCACCGCACCCAGGTCAAACGGATTACCCAGGGTATGCGCGATGAAGATGCACTTCGTCCCGGGCGTGATAGCTGCCTCGATCTTCGACACATCGATATTGTAAGTCGGCAGACTCACATCCACGAACACCGGCACCAGATGATTCTGCAGGATGGGAGCGACCGTGGAGGGAAATCCCGCCGCCACCGTGATGACTTCGTCCCCGGGCTTCAGGGCGCGGTCGCCGAGCTTGTGGGAAGTCAGAGCGGACAAGGCCAGCAGGTTGGCAGAAGAGCCTGAATTGGTGAGCAGCACATTGTCCACTTTCAGGAAATCAGCTATCTTCTGCGCAAATTCCTCGCAGTAGCGCCCCTCTGTCAGCCAGAAATCGAGGCAGGAGTCAACGGCATTGACGATCTCATTTTCGTCAAAAACCCGGCCGGCGTATTTCACACCCTGTTTGGCCGGATCGACGGTCTTGCCGGCAAACGTTTCGGCATAATATTTCTTCACCAGCTGGCGGATCTGATCACGCATGGTGTCGCCTTATATCACTCAATAAAATCAGTAGAGAAAACCCAGAAGGTAAAGCGGTATCCGCCGCTCATACCCAGATTCCATATCATCACAGAACGCATAACTATCCTCAGCGCCTGAGATCTGCCTCAGATCCTTGGTCGCGCCGCCGACCTCGACAGTATACCTGTCATCGACGAGAAAATCACCTGCTCCGGGGACGGTCGTACGATGCCGGGAGATCAACTGGTCAAGCGCGAAAACCTCGCGAATAGTCCCTCGTTTGGCTTCAAAATCCAATACCTGACCGATGACTTCGTACAGATTGGGATTCTGGAGATAGAGCTTGGACGGTTTCCTCGCAGCTTTGTTGCCTGTTCCCGCTGGTCGACTCTCTATGAGGAGCTCAGCGTCGAGCAGATACTCTAAAAAGGTATAGATCGATTTCCGGGAAACCTGAAGCGAATTGGCCATACTGGAAATATTTACCTCAAAGGGATGACTCGACCCGATGAGGGCAAGCATTTTTTTGATCACTATGGTAGAAGCTCCCTGGAGGTCGCCCAGGAGTGAAATGTCTTCATATATCACCTTGTCCACGGCATTGCGGAGCTTGCTGGGAAAATCAGGTATGGATTCCATATAATAAGGATAGTACCCGTAGGTCAGGTACTGCGTGAACAATTGCAGGATCCTGTCTTTCGTACGTTCGGAGATCTGCTCCGTGATCTGCCGGCTCAGGGGCAAGTGGCCGGAGAGGATCTCCTCCAGAGAGACAGGGGCAAAAACAGTACCTGTCTGCCAGTTGATGAACTCCCGCAGAGAAAGACCACGCAGAGTATAGGTGACCAGACGCCTGGAGAGATCATACTTCTCCCGTTTGATATCCAGCTGAGAACTGCCGGAGATGACGATCTTCAGACCTGGGTATTTATCATATATGTTCTTCAGTACCTGACTCCAGTTGGGGTACTTGTGAATTTCGTCGATGAGGAGCACCTGCCCGCCCCTGGACCAGAACTCCTGGACCAGCACAGGCAGCGTGACTCTGAGCAGATCGGCATCATCTCCCAGCACATACAGACACCGCTCCGGGTCGTCGTACTTCTCCTTCTGGTACTGGAAGAGGATCGTCGATTTTCCGGTACCCCGAGCGCCCAGGATAGCTATCGCCCGGGCTTCCCAGTTGATCTCTTCATAGAGATACCGCCGGGAAAGCTTCGTGTAGTACGGCGCTATCTGGAGATGGGTCTTGATAAATACTTCCAGCATAGTCTCTCCCCCAAGTGAACACTGCTACCCGCAGTATACACTTTTTACTAATAATTGCAACCTGCAATATACACTATTCGATCACCAGCACCTCAGCCTGTCTGGCCTGCCATTCAGACTCCGACATCCCGTAGCGCAAGGCCTGCGCGTACGCAGTCAGCGGATAAAAAGCTTTCAGGCCACCTTCGCTCACCAGCGGCTCGATCTGGAGGATGCCTGCCATCTCTGATTCCAAAGTACTGACCTCGTCCACGGCATACCCGGTCCGGTCGATATAGATACCCAGAAATCCGGCCAAGGCCAGGTCAGGCAGCAGCTGGTCAACTGATCTCTCTGATTCCTGTTTGTTCCACAGGTCTGCGTCCCGTCCGCGCATCCCGCCGTAGCTCCAGCGCAGGTCGACCGAATGGAGATAGGGCTTGAACAGTTCATAATCAGGCAAAGCACGCCGTCCGCCGCTTTCCGGGAAATACATATAGGGCAGCTGGAAGATCATGGCGCCGGAAGGCATGGTCGCCTCGATATCCTGAATATACGCATGGTCATAGGTATAGGCAACCTTGATCGCCTCGTATGTCACCCCACGCCAGAAAGGCTCTCTGGGCGTCTGGTCCCCTACCCCGACGAGCACCATCACGACACTTACGATCCAAAGGGCAATAGTCTGCAGCCGCTGAGCCCGTATGCGGGACAGGAGAGCTTCGATGACCAGACCGAGCGCGAGCAGGGCAAAAAAAGCGATGAACACGCTGATGCGATTGTACCCCCGGATCTGCCGGATCAGGGTCATGGAGACGACGACGGCAAACCCTCCGATGGTGGCCAGCAGGATCGACGCGAGGTTCCAGGCCGCCAGCCGGTCCAGGAGCGTCTGTCCGGTCTCGAGCAGCTTCAGTTTTGCCCGGCCAAAGACCGACCAGCCCAGGAGGACCAACAGTCCGAGAGAGCCGAACATGCCCAGTGATGCCGAGTCATTTTCGTTGACCAGCGGAAACCGGCCGTTATAGTTGTCCTTGATCTCCGCAAAGAGAGGCAGACGATGGCCGGTCACGGGAAGCAGCAGCTGCGAGATCTTCAATCCATAGGTCTCTGCCTCTTCGCTGCGCCGGAACGTCACCAGTTTATTTGGGCCCTGCTGAATAGAATGAAAAATGCTGGGCAGGATGTTGATGAGCACTCCCACGACTATCACGGCGATGAGTAGAAGCGCACTTCCCGCTTTCCGGCGTCCATCCCGGCCTCCTCCGATCAGAGCCATGACCGCCGTGAGCAGAAAAAGGAAACAGGTGAAGAACGCATAGTATATCCCGGAGGATGCCATCAGAAGACAGAGGACTACTGCGAAAAGGAGCCGGGGGGAACGGAACACGGCGATCCCCCGACCGCTGCCGAGGATCTTGTCGTCCAGTATCCTGCTCGCGATGAGCACGGCGAAGGGGATCAGGTAGTACGCCGCGAGCAGGAGATGTCCCTCCCCGCGAATGAAATGGTACGGCAGAAATGCATACAGGATACTGAGCGCGGATGCGACCGGGGTGCTGAGCCGGAACCGGCGCAGGACGAACAGGGCGCAGATCGCGGTGAGGGGGAACATGAGCAGGTAAAAAACATTCAGGACCACCGCCCAGTCAGAGGAGAACAGGGTGATGATCTTCAGTATCAGGTAGTGCAGATTATCCGGGGAAAGCCAGTCATAGAACTGAGTGCCGAACGGGGCGCCGATGGAAGGATTGGTCAGATACCATCCGGTCTGGATCACCGTCTTGATGGCCATGGCCGCCCACAGCGTATCGGCACCATAGAGAAAAGGCACCGACAGGTCCGCCTGCCAGATCTTCAGGACCAGAGCCAGCAGGCCACAGGTGAGGAGGGCGACAGCGGTATAGAGGACGAACGAACGAGGAAACTTTGATCTCATGTGTGCTATCCAATAAGACAAGTACGCGATCAGGCGACGAACGGGAGACCTGGCCGCAGATCCCGCAAAAAACGTTCACAGGGGATACACAGGATACCATCAATGAGGAGCCGCTGTTCTCCTCGATACAAAAACACAAGCTGCGCCTGGGGGTAATCCTCTCTGAATGCACGCAGACCATTCAGATCAGACGGCCGGATTTTGGTACTGCTCTTGACTTCAACAGCAGCAAAGGTGTTCTGCCCATAGAGGACGAAGTCGACCTCTACTCCTCGCGTAGAACGCCAGAAATGCAGTGCCGTGTCCTGCTGACCATATCCGATCCAGGAACGCAGATGCTGAGCTACCAGACCTTCCAGTGCCAGCCCTGTGATCTCCTCAGGCCGGTCGAGAGGACCATGGGGACGGAGGATACGGAACACCCCGGTATCAAAGAAATAGAATTTGGAATGCGAAACAGTATTCCTCTTCGCCTTTTTTCTGAACGGCGTGATCTGATACGCGATCAGGATATCTTCAAGTATCTGGATGTATCCGGCGACCGTTTTCCGCTGAGCCTGGGCTTCCCGTGCCACCTCAGTGACATTGAGCAGTGACGCATGGGAAAAACTCACTGCCTCGATGAACCGCAGGAAGTCGTCAAGCTTGCGGACAAGCCCCTCATACTGCACCTCTTCCCGGACATACAGATCGATGTAGGCATGGAGGCGAGAAAGAGGATCAGTACTATCCTGGACGAGAGGGATGAGACCGGTCGAGAGAGCGGCTTCCAGGTCAAATGAGTCCCCCAGTTCAGCCGCCATAAAAGGGTACATCGAACGCCAGAGGAGCCGGCCGGAAAGCAGATCTACTCCTGACCGTTTGAGTTTACGGGCGCTGGAACCGGTCAGGATGTACTGAGTGGTCTTGTCTTCTTCGACCAGTTGATGGATGACATCGAGCAGAGCAGGTACTTTCTGGATCTCATCGATGATCACCACCGCCGACCGCTCCCCTTTCACCATCTCGCGGAGCCGCTCAGGGTGTGTGACGAAAGACCGGTAGATCTCAGGAGAGAGCAGGTCCAGGTACAGGGCCTCCGGATATTCCTGCTTCAGCCAGGTGGTCTTGCCGGTCCCGCGCGGCCCGAACAAAAAATAGCTTTCAGGTATTTTCTGTAAAAATCTACTCTCTGTTGCCATTTTTGCTTCAAAATAGGAATTAGCGATTCCATTTTATGCATAATCACCAGACAAGTCAATAGTCTTGACCTCAATCGCCATCGCCGTCTGTTTGTTCCGGTTATTATAGGACACTCTGAAAAATGGGATACACGGTAGTGAGTAAAACGAGTAAAATGATGGCAGTTAGCCAAGGATGAGGAGAGAGCCCATGTATCAGAACAGCTTTCTAGCCATAGCCCAGAACAAAAAGTCTCTCAAGTGCGAACGTTTCTTGCAGGAGATGAACCGGATCATACCTTGGGATGTTCTCATGCAGAT
>MNZT01000116.1 GCA_001873755.1 Candidatus Wirthbacteria bacterium CG2_30_54_11
CGGCCTGTACCCTGTCTCTGCCGTACTGGGATCAGATGAAACACTCGGTCTGTTCAAACCCGGTGACCACGGCTCTACATTCGGAGGCAATCCTCTCGCGTGCGCCGTCTCCCGGGCAGCGATCACCGTTCTGCTGGCCGAAAAACTGGTTGAGCGCTCAAAAATGCTGGGCGAATACCTGCTGGACCGTCTGCGGGAGATCAACAGTCCCTATGTAGAAACGGTCAGAGGTAAGGGCCTCTGGGTCGGGATCGTTCTGAAACAAACCGCCGGAGGCGCCAGACGTTTTTGTGTGGCCCTGAAAAACCGCGGGATCCTGGCCAAGGAAACCCATGCCAACATCATCCGCCTCGCTCCGCCTCTCGTCATCACACGCGAGGAGCTTGACTGGGCCTGCGCACGCATCGGAGAAGTACTCACTGCCTGAACTGTTCACCTACGAAGGATGCTCCATGGAAAACACACGCCTGACCGTCAAATGCCCGGCCAATCAACCGGTACTCACCTATGCACCCAACTCATCTGAACGCCATCAGATCGAACGCAAGCTCAAAGAGATGACCTCACACAAACTGGACATCCCCATCATCATCAATGGCGAGGAGATACGGACCACCAGCCGCAAGACCTGTGTCATGCCGCACGACCACCAGCATGTGCTCGCCACCTACAGTGAAGCTGGCGAACGCGAGATCCAGATGGCCATACAATCAGCCCTTGACGCCAGAGAACAGTGGATGAACACCAGGTTCGAAGAACGGGCCGCCATCTTTGCCAGAGCTGCAGACCTGCTCGCCGGCCCTCGCCGTTCGACGCTGAATGCCGCGACCATGCTCGGCCAGTCCAAAACCGTGCACCAGGCAGAGATCGACTCTGCCTGTGAAACGATAGACTTCCTGAGATTTAATCCTTACTTCGCCTCCCAGATCTACGGCATCCAGCCCGACAGCCTGCCCGGCACCCTAAACCACATGGACTTCCGTCCCCTGGAGGGATTTGTCTTCGGGGTCACTCCGTTTAATTTCACCGCCATCGGAGCGAACATCCCGACCGCCCCCATACTCATGGGCAACACAGTCGTCTGGAAGCCAGCCTCGACTGCTGTCTACAGCAGCTGGTTCCTCATGCAGCTGTACAAGGAAGCCGGTCTGCCGGACGGCGTCATCAACTTCCTGCCCGGACGTGGTTCGCTCATCGGCGACGAGGTCCTCTCCCATCCCGACCTCGCCGGCGTGCACTTCACCGGCTCCACTGCTGTATTCCAGCATATGTGGAAAACCGTAGGCACCAACATCGGCAAGTACAAAACCTATCCCCGCCTCGTGGGCGAGACCGGCGGCAAGGATTTCATCATGGTCCACCCCTCAGCTGACCCGCGGGCCGTGATCACCGCGATCATCAGAGGCGCCTTTGAATACCAGGGACAGAAATGTTCAGCTGCCAGCCGCGCCTATATCCCCTCCTCCCTCTGGTATGACATCCGGGACGAACTCACAAGTCAGACCGAAGCCATCTCCATGGGCGATGTGCAAGATCTGAAAAACTTCGTATCTGCAGTCATCGACCAGAACTCGTTTGACCACATCAAGTCCTATTTCGAGATCGCCCGCTCGTCAGATCAGTATGAAATCATCGCCGGCGGCCAGTGCGACGACAAAGAAGGCTACTTCGTCCGGCCTACCCTCATCCTGTCCAAAGATCCCCGATCCCAGCTGATGTCAGAAGAGATCTTCGGACCGGTGCTCACGATCCACGTCTACCCGGACAACCGTTTCGCAGAGACCCTCGCGCTCTGCGACCAGACCTCACCCTACGCCCTGACCGGCAGCATCATGGCCAGGGACCGGGAAGCGATCCGGCAGGCATCGAACCGACTGCGGTTCTCGGCAGGCAACTTCTACATCAACGACAAACCTACGGGCGCCATGGTCAACCAGCAGCCCTTCGGCGGCAGCCGCGCCTCCGGGACCAATGACAAAGGCGGCTCGCTCCTCAATCTGCTGCGCTGGACTTCTCCCCGCACGGTCAAGGAGACGCTCGTCCCTCCCACCTCCTACACCTACCCGTTCATGCGTTCCTGACCCCTCTCGGGAAGCCCCTCGACAAAGCCTCGGGATTCCTTGACTTTGGCAGGCAGTTTTGTTAGCCTCGCGACCGAGAGTCAAGGTTGAATTGGCTTGAATCTCAGCATCGTTTATTCAACTAGATGAGGCAGGACCATGCATGATTTCAAAGGCCGGGACATCATCTCGATCGAGGATTTTGACCGCGAAGACCTGATGTATGTGATGAAGACCGCCGAGCTCATGGAGACCAATGACTACTCCGACCTGCTCAAAGGCATGATCATCGCCACCCTGTTCTTCGAACCCTCCACCCGCACCAGATTTTCCTTTGAAACCGCAGCCCTGAAACTCGGCGCCCAGGTCATCACCACCAGCTCTGCCCAGTTCTCCTCATTATACAAAGGCGAGACTCTCTTCGACACCGCAGCAGTCATCGGCGGCTACGCGGACGTGCTCGTCATGCGCCACCCCGAAAAGGGCTCTGCCCATGCCCTGGCCGCCGGAACCGACAAACCGGTCATCAACGGCGGAGACGGCCCCGGCGAACATCCCAGCCAGACGCTGCTGGACCTCTACACCATCATGACCGAAAAAGGCACCTTGGACAGCCTCCACATCGGATTTGTCGGCGACCTGAAAAACGGCCGTACCGTGCATTCACTGGTCACTGCCCTGAAATTTTTCAACCCCACTCTCTACTTCATCGCACCCAAGGCGCTTGCCATCCCGGAAGAGTACAAAAAAATGCTCGATGATGCAGCGATCACCTACCACGTCACCGAAAGCCTCGATGAATACCTGGACAAGATCGATGTCCTCTACGTGACCCGCATCCAGAAAGAACGTTTCTCTGATCCGGCCGAGTACGAAAAACTGAAACACGTCTACGTCATCGACCGCAACACGCTCTCCCAGGCCAAACCTGACATCTCGATCATGCACCCGCTTCCCCGCGTCGGCGAGATCAAGGAAGAGATCGACGACACCAAAAATGCCGTCTACTTCCGCCAGGCCTGGAACGGCGTGCCTGTCCGCATGGCCCTGCTGGCTCTCGTCACCGGCAAGTTCGTGTTGAAGGATGAACGTACCCTCCATCGTCTGGTGAAGAAGAACGTCCTCGTCAGCATCGGCACCGACGAAGACAAGAAAACGCTCCTCCCTGAGATCCAGCACATGCACCAGCTTGGCTACAATATCTACGCCACGGACAAAACCTCGAAATTCCTGGCCGCATCCGGCGTGCCCAATACCAGACTGCACAAGATCTCAGACAAAGCCTCCAAACCGAACATCAAAGACTTCCTCGCCGAGAAACGTCTCGATATGATCATCAATATCCCCACCGGCAAAGGCGGGGCCGAAGACACCGACGGCGCCCTGATGCGCAAAATGGCCATCGGCCAGCAGATCCCCCTGTTCACCGAGCTCCAGGTAGTCCGTTTCCTCATGCAGGCGCTCGACTAGACCTTCAGACTTCAGACATGATGCATCAGACTGCAGGCGGGATCCTATCTCGCCTGCAACTGTATCAGGAACATGCCCGTGAACACGCAACGACCGACATCTCACCCGTTACTCTGGCATGCCCAGCTGATTCTGGCGGTCATCCTCTGGGGTATCTATCACCCCCTGACCCAGGTGCTGCGCGGCCACTTTTCGCCATTCATCCTCACCTTTGCCCGACCGTTTTTTGCGGCTCTGTCCCTCGTGGCCATTACCTGGGCATCAAAGAAAAAGGAAAAGGTCCAAGCAAAGGACTTCCTGCTGCTTGCCATTTTAGGCGTTCTCGGGATGATTTACCCGTCGTATGCCACTGCATTCGGAGTCCGCATGACCTCTTCGATCAACAGTTCCCTGCTCATCAATACCAATCCTCTCTGGATCGTCCTGCTGGCGGCTATCGTTTTGAAAGAACCGATAACCAGACGCAAGGCTGCCGGGATCCTGCTGGCTCTGACCGGTGTCCTGATCCTCTTCCTGGCCAGGAACCACGGCAGTCTCGACAGCCTCATCCGGTCAGATTACTTCATCGGGAACTGTATTCTCCTGAGCGGAGCTGTCTCACTTGCTGCCTATACAATCCTGCTTGCCCCGCTCCTGAAAAAATACTCTTCCCTGACCATCAACCTGTATACCTTTTCATTCTCTGCCCTGATGCTGCTTCCAGTTGGCCTGGGACTCAGCGAGTTCTCCACGATAGGCCGAATCAGTCTGCCGTCCTGGCTCGGCCTGATCTGCCTTGGCGTTTTCTGCACCGGCCTGAACTTCGTCCTGTTCGCCGCCAGCCTGAAGCACTTCCCGGTCTCCACGGCCGCATCGTACAAGCTGCTTATCCCTGTCTTTTCCTCGCTCTTTGCCGTGATCTGGCTCGGTGAGCAGTTCACTCTGTGGATACTGGTGGCGCTGGTATTGTCGATCTCCGGTATCTTTTTCATCCAGAGGAAAACAGCTCGGTCTACGCTTCCGCCGGTTGAACTCTGACACCTTTTTTAGTACACTTCCATTCGTGGACTTTCAGCCATTTTCAAGGAGTTCCCATGGGTTTCACTGCCAAGCTCAACTCCATTACTCAGAAGAATAACTCCCTCGTCTGCATCGGCCTCGACAGCGAGATGAGCAAGCTGCCGGAGCACCTGGAGGGCAGCGCTGATCCCCAGTTCGAATTCAACAAGGCGATCATCGACGCGACAGCCGACCTCGTCTGTGCGTACAAGCCCAACATGGCGTTTTACGAAGCCGAAGGACTAAAGGGCATCGAGGCGTTGAAGAAGACCATGGACTACATCCCCAAACACATCCCGATCATCCTCGACGCCAAACGCGGCGATATTGACAACACCTCCCGACTCTACGCCCAGGCCTGCTTCGACTACTTCGGCGCCGACGCGGTCACCATCCACGGCTACATGGGCACCGACACCGTCAAACCGTTCCTGGAATATGAGGACAAGGCCATCTTTGTCCTGGTCAAGACGTCCAACAAGAGCGCCGGAGAGATCGAAGATATCGAGGGCAAGGACGGCAAAAAAGTCTACCTCCGCATGGCCGAGCAGATCGCCGTCTGGAACACCCAGTTCTCAGGCCGGGCCGGCGCGGTCGTGGGTGCAACCTATCCCGCCGACCTTTTGCCTATCCGCCAGATTTTACCTAATGCTCCCCTGCTCATCCCCGGCCTGGGTAAACAGGGCGGCGACGCCGAAAATACCGTTATAAATGGAATGGATGCCCGCAAAGCCGGCATCCTGGTCAATAATTCCCGCAGTATCATCTTTGCTTCCACCGGCACCGATTTCGCTGAAGTCGCCAGAGCCAAGGCCATCGAGTTCCGCGACCAGCTCAACAGCTATCGGCAGTAGTCAAACGCTTTGAATAGCATGTCATCCTCGGGCTTGACCCGGGGATCCATCTTTTCTCTTTTTCTTCTCTGTTTTTGGATCCCGGATCGGGGTCCGGGATGACACAACATCCATCATACTTCGTACATCGTACTTCCTACTTCTTACCTCAGGTATCCCCCATGTCCACCGCCAACATTTCCTGGCTGTTCGAAACCGCTGCACTGAAGATCGCACCGTCTGATTCGCCGTTCTGGTACACCTCCGGGCTCATCGGCCCGTACTATGTGAATACCCAGTTCCTCTGTGGCGGCGCCCAAAAGGCAGCCGAAGTTCTCGCGCTCATTGATGCCGAGCAGGACAAACATGCCTCGTTTGCCTCTGTCATGGCCAAGACACTGGATGACATATATGCCACCCACACGATCTACCACGACCTCATCGACCTCATGGTCGCCTCAGCCGGTACCGAGTTCCCTATCGCCGAGGTGGACTACATCTCAGGCGGCCAGCGCCGCGACTGGTTCTTTGCCCCCATCGTGGCCAAAAAGCTGAACAAGCCCATGCTCTACATCTACAATGACCAGAGCATCTACGCTGAAGACGGCAGCCCTGTGACCTCGCTGCCCGGCAAAAAAGTGCTGAATGTCGCCGACCTGCTCACCGTGGGTTCCAGCTATACCGACAAATGGATCCCCGGACTTGCCAAAGCAGGCGCCATCCTCGCCTACAGCCTGAACGGCGTGGACCGCCTGCAGGGCGGTGTCGCCAATCTAACCGCCGGCGGCATCGAAAAAGTCCATTCGCTCTTCGCGATCCAGCTCTCACTCTTTGACCAGGCGCTCTCCCAGAACTACATTGACCAAGGTCAGTACGACATGGTGCGCGACTATATCTCCGATCCCTTCCAGAGCATGCGCAGTTTCCTCGTCGCGCATCCCGAATTTCTGGAAAAAGCCCAGGCTGCAGATGAAAAGACTCAAGCTCGCGCCCGGAAGCTCATCGGGGATGATCTGTACAGACTGAAATCCTGACGATCACTTGTAAGGGCGATTCATGAATCGCCCCGACGGACGATCGCTGCGATCGTCCGAAAGTGCGACCTGATCATCTTATATGCACGGAGTAGACCATGGCCGACCTTTCAGTCAATCTCTGCGGGATCAAACTCCGGAATCCTACCATCCTCGCCTCCGGGGTGCTCGGCGTCTCCGGCGACACCATGAAACGGGTCTACGACATCGGCGCCGGAGCGATCACGCTGAAGTCGATCACCAATGAAGCCCGCAAGGGCCACCCCGGTCCGGTTATGCTCGCCACTGACCACTATTTCATGAACGCCGTGGGGCTCAGCGGCCAGGGTGTCGAAGGGGTCAAGGATGAAGTCAAGATACTGAAGGATGCCGGTGTGCCGGTCATTGCAAGCGTCTTCGCCGCCAGCTTCGAGGAATGCGGCGATATTGCCGCCCGGTTCGAGTCCTATGGCGTCGATGCCATTGAGCTGAATATCTCCTGCCCGAACCTGTCAGCTGGAGAAAAATTCGGGGTCACCATCGGCACCAGCTGTGACCTGACCGCGCAGAACACCGCAGCGGTGAAGAAGAAGACCTCTATCCCCCTCATCGTCAAGCTGTCACCCAATGTCACCGATATCGTCCCGATCGCCAAGGCCGCGGTAGATGCCGGTGCGGACATGATCGCGGCAGTCAATACGTTCGGACCCGGGCTGAAGATCGACATCGAGGCCGCCCGACCGGTACTGTCCAACAAGCTCGGCGGCGTGAGCGGCCCGGGCATTTTACCCCTGGCTCTCGCCATCATCTGGCGTCTGCGCCAGGCGATAGAGGTCCCGATCATCGCCATGGGCGGGATCACGAAATACGAAGATGTCATCGAGATGATGATGGCCGGCGCGGACGCCGTCGCCATCGGTACCGGCGTCTACTACAGCGGCATCGCGATCTTCCGGGAGCTCAATATCGGACTGAGCGACTGGCTAGACAGCCACGGCTACCAGTCCATCAGCGAGATCAAGGGCCTGGCCCAGAAAGCATAGTAGTCGAGGCCAGAGTAACACTGTCATTCCTGCGAAGGCAGGAATCTACTGACTGACTTCCTTACCATCCCACAGCAAAATGACCCCCCCGTTTTCACGGAAATGACAACACATCAACCTGAGATCCCTGCCTCCGCAGGGATGACACCCAACAAATATTCGGAGCTAAACATGTCACGCAAACTCTTACCCGGCCTGCCAACCACCGTCCCTGTCACCGCCGTCACCCTCGACAACGAACGCATGGTGACCATCACTCTGGACGCGAAGATCAACATGGAGCCTGGCCAGTTCGTCATGCTCTGGATCCCCGGCATCGATGAAAAACCTTTTTCAGTGCTCAAACCTGATCCCCTGACCATCAGCATCGCCTGCATCGGCCCTTTTACCAACAAATTGAGGGCCCTGAAACCAGGCGACAAGCTCGGGTACCGCGGCCCCTATGGCAAGGGATTCAAGATCACGGGGAAAAAGGTGCTCATTGTCGGCGGCGGCTGCGGCTTGGCCTCGGTTGCGCATCTCGCAACCGTCTGCAGCGGCCAAGGCATCGAGACGCATGTACTCGCCGCGTTCAAGACCAAGACAGAAGCATTCCACCTGGAAACGCTCGAAAAAGCAGGCTGCATCATGCACCCCTGCACCGACGACGGTTCGCTGGGATTCAAGGGATATGCAGCCGCACTGGTTGCAGAACTGCTGCAGTCGAACACATTCGACCAGGTCTATGCGTGTGGCCCGGAAATGATGCTTGTCACTACGAGAACTGTTCTCGATGAAGCCAAAGTCCCCTACCAGTTCTCGCTGGAACGATACATGAAATGCGGCATCGGCATCTGCGACCAGTGCTCCATGAACGGCCAGCTGGTATGCCAGGACGGCCCGGTCTTCGACCAGACCCAGATCGTCAAACTGACCGAGCTCGGCAAATTCCGCCGTCTGGTCACCGGCGAAAAAGTATCTGCCATCACCGCCCCTTCCTGCTAGGTCATATTTTATTGTCACTCTGAGTGAAGTCAGGGATCAATAAAAAAAATATAAAAGAATGTGTCATCCCTGCGGAGGCAGGGATCCACCTGACCGCTAAAAGTGCTAGGGTGTGACTAAGGGGATTCCCCGGCCCTGCGAGGCTCGCCTCAGAAGGCGGCTGCCTGCGCAGGAATGCCTGTTAAAGGGAAAAGTCAAGAAGCAGACATCGAGGGCGAGAGCAAATCCATCTGCTGAGCCAGGATAGTTGGATCATACGATGTACCAGTTTTCAGGCAATAATAGGCAATCCGTAGCACCTTTTTTCCGATGATCGTTAGCGCCTCCACATGAGATCTGCCTTTGGTTTTTTTGAGGTAGTAGTAATACCGATTAAACGCATCATCGCGCATGTAGGCTCCCCAGCCAGCCG
>MNZT01000035.1 GCA_001873755.1 Candidatus Wirthbacteria bacterium CG2_30_54_11
TCCGTCTTGATCAGAGTAGGTCGAGACATGCCAAGTCGCGTCGCCAAATCATTCTGGGACATGCCGAATTCAGTTCTGAACGCTCGAATATTTATTGCTATATCGGTAGACACAATAACCTCACCAGACAATGATTATACAGGCATACTGTATCGTACGCCTCAGAACATGTCAAGAAAATTGAAAAGAAAATGATAACAATTTGTAAACAATTACACCACAACAAATCAATGCTTTCCTCTTCTCGCATCTGCGTTGAATTCCATGGTATCGAACGATAGCGGCGCCTGCTCTCCCAGGACTTTTTTCATCTCGCCTACCAGGTACAGGGAACCGCAGATGATCGTCGTGTCTGAGGGCCCGACTGCCTGCCTGGCAAGTCGCAAGGCTTCCGCAGGACTGGCCGTCACTTCGCCCTTACCAAGCACTGCCCGCAGGTCTGCCGGATCGAAGTCGGCCACCAGCTCATGAATAGGCGTAAAGATAAAATCGTCCGCGATGGTATCCAACTCGCGGAGCATCAGGTCGACCTTCTTGTCCGATTTGGCACCGAAGATGATGTGCAATTTTCCTGTGCCTTTCTCCTCTTCTCGAAGCTGACGAACCGTCTTCACCAACTGGTGAACCCCATCAGCGTTGTGTCCGCCGTCCAGTACCAGACGGCCATACTGATCCGGCCAGACCGGTGAATGAACAACTTCAAGCCTGCCGGGCCAGTTCGTCCTAGCCAGACCGGCTCGGAGCTGCGCTGCGTCCAGGCTGATATCCCCGTTCAAAGCCATGCGGGTCGCGATACCGACGGCGCAGGCGACATTTTCCTGCTGGTACAGACCGACCAGAGGCAGATGAAGGTCAGTTATGACATCATGGCCACGAGCAAATGAAAACGAGCTGCCAGACCAGTCAGACGCGTTCGAGGACGCCGTCAGATCAATCCCGACCACCTCAAGTCCTACTTCGCATTCTCTGCTCCGACTTCGCACGACATCAAGAGCATCTCCCGTGCAGGCAGTGACCAGACGAATCGCTCGGTCGGTCGCGGCAGAAGGCCAGATGATGCCGGCTTTTTCCCCGGCGATCTTGGTGACCGTATCACCAAGTTCTTTCGTGTGCTCAAGTGTCACATTGGTGATGACCTTGTACTCCCAGTCGCGCACATTGGTCGCATCGAACCGACCGCCCATGCCAACCTCGACCACGACCCAGTCCAGTTTCTTCTGAGCGAAGTACATGAACGCCATGATGGTCAGTATTTCGAACCAGGTTGGGATTCGACTGCGCTCACCCTCCATGAGATCAAGATGCGGACGAAGCTGGGTCAGCAAGGCAGCGAACTCAGGTTCGGTCATACATGACGCAGGCCGCCCCGGTTCTTTGAGCTGAAAGCGCTCGGTATAGCTCACGAGGTGCGGCGAAGTGTACATGCCCACCCGATAGCCAGCTTCGCCCAGGATAGAGAACAGCATGGCGCAGGTGGAACCTTTGCCATTGGTCCCGGTGACGTGGATGCCTTTCAGCTGGCGCTCAGGGTTGCCCATAGCTTTCAAGAGTATCTGAATACGGTCAAGCGAGAGCTCAGCCCCGAAGCGCGGGAAGGACTGAATGTAGGAAATGTAGGAATGGAGATCGGTCGGCGATTTAGGCATAAGCTAAAAAAATAAAAGGAAAAATGTCATCCTCGGGCTTGACCCGGGGATCCAGAAAGACAAAAAGTAGAACTCTTTCTTTTTCTTGTCTGGACCCCCGATCGGGTCGAGGGTGACAAACAAAGATTGATTCCGGCTCAAAGGCCGGAATGACATACAAGACGGAATGACAAAAAAATCGTTACGACTTTCGCATGACGGTGAAGAAGGCTTCCTGGGAGACTTCTATCTGACCGATCATCTTCATGCGTTTCTTGCCTTTTGCTCCCCAGAGAATATTCGACCAGTCAAATTTGACATCAGCAAATAATTCCAATAAAATCAGATTGAGCTACCGAAATGCCGAATGGCACGTAGGTGGCGTTTTTTATGCAGGATAAACTACGATCCCGTATTTCTTATCCTTCCTGGACGCTGAGACATTGATTATGTGCGTACTCCTTCAGTATTTCCAGCCTTTCAGTTTCAGGATAACCCATGGCATGATAGGCACCTTTTGCTCTAAGAAAGTCCCTGGTATGAAGCTCTATTTTAACAGGAAAATCGTACCTGTCTTTCAGGATCTTGCGAAATGCATGCAAACACTCATACACGGACTTCCAGTCCTGATGATGGACCGTGATGGAGGTAAGCACAAACGCAGGTGATGAATACTCCGGGAATCCATCATCTCCAGTTTCATCAAAATACGCTATGAACATATCGCTCCACTCCTGCTGACTTATGACTTCCGCATGACGGTGAAGAAGGCTTCCTGAGGTACTTCTACCTGGCCTATCATCTTCATGCGTTTCTTACCCTTCTTTTGCTTCTTGAGCAGCTTCTCCTTCCGGGTGCGGTCGCCACCGTAGAGCTTGGCAGTGACATCCTTGCGCGTGGCGCCTCTACGGACCGTGGCGATGACCTTGGCCCCTAGCTGGGCCTGGATCTTGAACTCGAACATCTGGCGCGGTATGGCGTCCTTCAGTTTGTCGACGATCTCGCGGGCCAGGAACAGAGAGCGCTCCCGGGGGACGATCTGGGCAAAGGCGTCCACTTCCTTTTCATGTACCAGGACCTTCAGCTTCTGCAGATTCCCCGGTCTGAGGCCGCAGAGTTCATAGTCCATGGAGGCATAACCGGACGAGATACTTTTCAGACTGTCATAAAAATCGACGATGATCTCGGAGAGCGGGACCTCGAAATGGAGATTGACGCGCTCGTCGTCGATGAACTCGGTGGGCATGAAATCACCCCGGTGTTTTTTCACCAGATCCATGATACCGCCGATATATTCGCTGGGGCAGATAATGGACAGTTTGACCCAGGGCTCGAGCACCTGTTCGATCTTGATCTCCTCGGGAAATTCCGAAGGGTTGCGGACGAGCACAAAGCCATAGCCCTCGAGCCGGTCATCCCAGCGGATTTCCTTTGAACACTGGGCGATGAGCTCATCCGCCTGAGGGTCGTTCAATGTCCCCTGCGTATAGGCTCCCTGGATGAGCACCCAGTACTCGACATTGGGCGCAGTGAAGATGAGGTCCAGGTCATATTCGCGCTCAAGACGTTCGTGAATGATGTCCATGTGGAGCAGCCCAAGGAACCCGCAGCGGAACCCGAAGCCTAGCGCGGCTGATGTCTCGGGCTCGAAGCTGAGCGAGGAGTCGTTCAGCGAAAGCCGGTCCATGGCTTCCTTCAGGTCCGGATATTCCTCGCTGTTGACCGGGTAGATACCGGCGAACACCTTAGGGATTACCCGTTTATAGCCGTGCAGCCCGGTTACTCCGATCAGTCCGTGTTTGGTGATGGTATCCCCTACCCGCAAACCAGCTGTATCCTTGAGCCCTGTAGCGATATAGCCAACCTCGCCGGCTGACAGCTTTTCGATCGGAACCATCTGCGGCTTGAACACTCCTATCTCCAGAATCTCGGCCTCTGTCCGTTCGCCGAGCATGAAGATCTTGTCTGCTCGTTTGAATTCACCGTCGATGACGCAGACATAGGCAACCCCGCCCTTGTAGCTGTCGTACTTGGAATCAAAAATCAAAGCCCGGGGCGGCTGGTCGATTTCGGCCTCTGGATGCGGCACCAGGGTGATGATCTCTTTCAACAGCTGCTCGACGCCCTCGCCGGTCTTGGCCGAGACCGCCAGGATCTCGTTCTCCTTGAATCCGAACACTTTTAACATTTCCCGCTTCACGCGGTCCACCTGAGCGCTGGGCAGATCTATCTTGTTGATGACCGGGATCAGGACCAGGTCCTGCTCCAGCGCGAGGTACACATTGGCGAGCGTCTGTGCCTCGATGCCCTGGGTGGCGTCCACCACCACGACCGCGCCCTGGCAGGCCGCGAGCGAACGGGAAACCTCGTAGGTAAAGTCGACATGCCCCGGGGTATCGATGAGATTGAGCAGGAACTGCTCGCCGGTGTCCGGGTGCTTCCAGTCCATACGGACCGGAGTAAGCTTGATGGTGATGCCGCGTTCCTGTTCGAGGTCCATGAGGTCGAGGTACTGCTTGTGAATCTTGTTCTTGGCCACCGTGCCCGTGATCTCGAGGAACCGGTCCGCGAGCGTGGATTTGCCGTGGTCGATATGCGCGATGATGCAGAAATTCCGGATATGATTGAGTTCCATGCTGTCCGATCTTCATAGAAGGATAACGCGGACAGTATGGCACAGAGCATCATGTTCCATCAAGCAGGCGAAATCGACCTCTTGATTTCCCCCTTTATGAAAGGGAGACTAAGGCCGCCTTCTGAGGCGACCGTCGCAGCGACGCTCGCCTCGCAAAGCTTCCGGCGGAGCGGGCAAAGCGGAGCTTCGCTAAAGGCGAGAGGATTTAGCCATCTAGAGACCAAAGAATACAAATCCCCCCTGCCACCCTTTCATAAAGGGGGGAATAACCACTTGAGAGAGCTACCCAAAAATCACACTTTCAGAAAATCCGGAAGGGTCGCGTAGAGCTGGGTGATCTGATCGTATTTCTGGTTCAGAAAGTCGCGCAGCTGATCGAGATTGGCAAGCATCTGGTCGATCTTTGACTCGGACGCGTCTAAGCCTAACTTTTCCAGCATATTCTTCAGGAACCGTTTGAGCATATCTCTCATACCCGGATCAGATATTTCCCGCTCTATCTTTTTCAACAAAGCATCATAGGGCTTCATGAACTGCTCGCGCGTCTGACCGGCAGCGGACTCAGAACCGTGCCAGCCGAAAATCTGGTTGCGGACAAAATTCTCATCAACATATTTGACCACCCGTTCGCAGGGAAAATCAGGACATTCCAGCCCGCAGGACTTGGGACAGCCCATCATATCTTCAAAGAGCGAGGGGTCGACTTTCAGTATATCCAGGACTTCTTTCTTGTGCGGCATGTTATCCAGCTTTGTCCTGAATATCGGCTGAATATCGCCACCCTCTGTACGCATGAAGGCCTGAGGACGCTGGAAAGCCGCCTGATACATGGCACTGGCAAAATTGACCCGTACGGTCTCTTCTTCGGTCAGAGCCTCGCCACCGAGCACTATCAGTTCCTCGTCCTGCGTACGTTCGGGCAGGAGCATGTACATCTGACCGTCCCGCAGTTCCATGGCCACACCCAACGGCTCCACTGCCCCGATGCCCAGTGCCTCGACCAGCTGACCGAAGATGAATTTATCCTTCAACTCCTGCTGCTCGCCCTCTATCAGCTGACTCGCTTCTTCTTCCTCTTCGTGAACGATCACCGATTCCGCGATGCGGTGCTCTTTTTCCTCTGCAACATACTGCTCATCTGAGACCTCGATCTCCGGTTCCGGTTCCGGCTCCGGTTCAGGAACCGGCTCAGCTTCAACAGAAATCTCAACCACCGGCTCTTCCTCAGGAGGCGGTTCTGCCGCAGGCTCTTCGGCAGGAAGCGTTTCCTCAAGTTTTTCTTCTTCTGCAGACTTCAGCTTTTCTTCCAGTTCAGCTTCTATCTGTGCCATCCGCTCTGCGAGCTCGGCTTCGGCTGCCATCCGTTCTGCCTCCAGCTCTTCCTCTGTCTTCGGTTCTTCTTCCACCACGACCTCTTCCACCTCTACCGTTTCTTCTACGGGCTGCTCTTCCAAAGCTGGCTCCTCCTCTTCAACTGGTTCTTCAACAACCTCGGGCTCAGCTGCAGGCTCCTCAGGCACTTCTTCCGGCTGTTCCTCTATTTCAGACTCAGCATCAGCTGCTGCCTGCGCTGCATCGGCATCAGCCTGAGCCGCTGCGGCAGCCTCCAGAGCATCCTCGGATTCTTCGGCTTCTACCCCGGCTTCCACGATCGGTGTTTCGTCGACCGGAGCCTCGACCGCCGGCTGTTCCTCTATCTCACTTTCAGCGAGGGCATCAATTTCTCCCAACGAGTCCAGCTGCTCAACCGCCTCAGAGGTTTCCTCTGCAGGTATCTCTATCTGATCCTCTGGAGCCTCTTCAGACTCTTCAGACTCTTCAGACTCTTCCGGTTCCTCTGGTTCAGGTTCTTCGATAACCACCGGTTCTTCTTCCACCTCCGGCTCTGGCACTGGTTCGAGCGGCGCTTCCTGAGCTTCCTCAATTACTTCTTCCGGTTGCTCCTCCACGACAGGCTCTTCCACTATCTCGTCGTCGGCAAAAATGGCTGCTATTTCATCCGGCAGGGGTTCTTCTGTAGCCTGCTCCAAAGCGATCCGCTCCTCTTCGACTCGTTGTGCTTCCAGCCGCTCTTCTTCCTCCAGCACCTGATCGAGCGTCTTCTGTCCTTCCACCGTCTGCTGCAGTTCTGCTTCTTTGGCCAGTCTAGCCTCCTGTTCGACCACAGCATCAGCTTCCTCAGCGACCTGCTGCTCTGCCTGCTCGATTTCCAACGATTCCTGCTCGGCTGCTTCCTGTTCTGCCAGACGGGAAAGATCCAAAGCTTCTGCCTCTGCGGCTTCTGCTTTGGATCTTTCCTCCTGCTGTTGAACGTCCCGCTGCTCCTGTTGTCTCTGTTGTGCCTCTGCTGTAGTCTGCTCCAGGTCAGCTGCTTCACGGGCAGCCTGAGCAAGCTCAGCCTCTCCGGCAGCTTTCTGTACCAGCACCTGGCTGGCAGCTTCCTCGGCTGCTTTCGCCTCTTCCTGTTCCAGCTCCTGCCGCTGCTGTTCCTGCTGTACTTCGAGGTCAGCACTTTTCTGAACTCTGGCTTCTTCTGTCTGTAAACTGATTTCGATCTCCTGTGCCTGTGAAAGCTCCTGCTCCTGAGCTTTGACCGCGGCAAGTTCCTCCTGCCTGACGAGCTCTTCCTGTGCGGCAGTTTTCGCCTGGTCTGCAGTCTGAGCTTCAGCTTCAGCTTGAGCCCGGGCAACTTTTTCCTGCTCCTCTGCTTCCTTTTCCGAGTCAGACAACTCAACTTCCCGGGCAGTAGTTTCTGTCTGTTCCTGTTCAGCTGTTTTCTGTTTTTCCAGCTCTGCATTGTCCGATTCCTGTTGTTCCTGCTCTGCCTTTTGCAGGTCCTGCTGTTCCTTTTCCTGCTGCTGTACGTTTTCAAATTCGGACTGCCGTCTCTGTTCTTCATCCTTCTTTGCCTGTGCACCCTGTTGTTCTGTTTCGTTCTTCTCTCTCTCTTCTTTCTCCTGCTGAGCCTTCATCTGCGCTTCCTTTTCGGCCTGCTCCTGCCGTGCTTTCTGCGCTTCCTCATCTGCTTTTTCTGCTGCGGACTTGACCTCTGCCGCTGCCTGTGCCTCTGAACGCTCCAGGTCTCTTTGTCTCTGCTCTTCTTCCTGCGTCAGCGATTCCTGCCGCTCAGCCTCGGATTGCGTTTCCTTTTCTGTATCTGACCGTAGAGCAGCTGCCTGTGCTTCCTGCTCGGTTTTCAGCTCATTTGCCTTCTGCTCTTCTTCTGCCTTTTCCTGTTCTGCTTTTTGTGTGGCCTGAGCTTCCTGTTGGACGCGATCCAAAGCAGTCTGCTCCTCAGATTCCTTTGCAGCAGCGGCTTCGTCTTCTGCCTTCCTGACTTTCTCCGCTTCCTGTTCCTGCAGCAACTCTTCACTGCGAACGACGGCTTCCTGTTCCTCTCTGGCCGTTGCCTCTTTTTCTTCCTCACTGACCTCTTCGACCTCAGGAGCCGGGACTTCTTCCGGTTCCGGGACAGGTTCGGCCGGTTCTTCTTCAACCACTTCTTCGGCCTGCAGTTCCAGTTCCTTTGCTTGTTCTTCAGATTCTTTCTGCAAAGCTACTTCAGCTGCGGCCGCTTCCACGACTGCCTGCTTCTCTCCGTCAGCCTCCAGTTCAGCCTGTTGTTCAGCCTTTTCTGCTTCTGCGACTTTCAAAGCATCCTGGTCCTGGCCTTCTTCAATTGCTTCCTCCACAGGAGGTATCTCAACCGCTTCTTCCCTGACCTCAGAGCCTCCGCCGCCATCAGCAGCCATATTTTCAACCGGCTCTTCTACCGACGGTTCCGGTTCCTGTACCTCTTCGATCAGCGACTGCAGTTCAACCGCCTGCTCATCATCCGGCGGCAGATCAAGTGACTCGATCCCGCCGTTCTCTTCAACCGCGTCGCTCCATTCCCTGGCGAATTTGTGGAGCATGGCTTCCTGCTGCAGGGAGACGAACGCCGCCATTTCCGAACTGCTGCGGCTCCATTCGGGGGATGAATCAGCGTCTTTGCGCAGTTCGCTTGAGATCGTCTGATAGTACTGCTCCCCGCTTTTGATCCCGACCAGAAATGTCTGCAGTTTGTTCCAGTTCTCTCTCTCTGACAGATGACTGACCCAGTACACCATCTGAGGCTTGACCTCACGGAAGAAAAATCCCTCTATCTGGCTCGATCCGGAGGCATAGGCGCGATGATCAAATTTTTCACAACCCAAGGTTGTGATCAAATTTTTTTCGTAAAAAACAAAATCCCGCTCCACCTGTGATCTCAAGGCGGACATATTGCGTTCGAGAGCTGCGGTATCCGGTTCTTCTGTGGCGGCAGACGATCGGATATGAGAGATGCCCTGCGCTACCGCCAGAGCTCCGGCGGCTCCCTTGGCGACGAGCTCGGCTGCGTCGCCCG
>MNZT01000014.1 GCA_001873755.1 Candidatus Wirthbacteria bacterium CG2_30_54_11
GATAAAGATTAAGAAGGGCGATAGGGGTGAAGTTAACCCAGCCGAAGAAGTCTATAAGAGTGTTTGGGGCAAAGTGAGCCTACTCATCCAGGAACTAGTACCTCAATTAAAGAGTGTCAATCTGTCGGCGCTCATTGTGGCTACGGAAGTGAATTTTGGCCGGGACGACCCACTCGCTGAGGTCAGGAGTGCGATACAGAAATTTATCGCTAGAGTCGATATTCCGTTGACCGATCTGATCGATGCCCGGCTGCAATACCGCATGCGGACGCAGATCGCCGATGCGCTACGGGAACAATGTGGTGCTCCGGTCTATGCTGCCCGGGCTGAGAGCAGGGGTAAAGCCGAGCTAGGGTATCACGACCTGGTAGAGTTGCACCGTCTGGAAGGAGCGCTCGCAGAAGCACGCAAAAAGGTCGAAAGATCCAAGGATGTTGGACCCTATCTACAAACCGCAGAAGGAGACCATGCGGTCATCGGACTTCTGATGGCGGGATTTGCGGATCAGGTCGTACTGGAGCGCGATCAGTTCAACCGATTCCAGAAGTGGCAAGAACGCATAGCACATGGGATGGCACAGCAGTTCGGTCTGAAACCGGAACAGGTGGTCGCGATCATCCGGGAACTGCCTGGTTTCCTCGCGCAGATCAGACGGACGACTCCAGATCAGATGAAAGCGCCCGATGACAATATGGGCCTCCTCAACTGGGACCGCTTCCAGGGGCTCATCGGGTGGGCGATGGTAGAGGGCATGCGTGATGACCTTCCCCCCGGTGATACATTCGCCCTCGATACATACCTGGCGGGTGTGGTCGAGGCGTTCAGGCAATTCAAGGAACTAGCCATCGGCAGCAAAACAATACCTGAGCCGAAGCAAAAAATGCTCGCTCAATTGTTCGCCTGGAAGAGCGTGAGCGGCATGCTGGTGGAGACGATGAGAGATCTGAGTAGAGGAAATGATAGCCGTATCCAACAATACCTGAAAAAACCCATAAAGACGGTTGATGCCCAATCGTAGTCGTATCGGAGATAGGCAGGTATCAGCTGGGATGGGAGTGAAATGGCCGAAGAAATGAGCGACATACCGGGGACAGACGAAGGGGTGGCATCTGCCGGCCATTCGTCGCGTGCTCTGGCAGCACGCGAGCCGACAGGCTGGCTGCAGCCGGCGTCTGCTCGACATGCAGCGCTCGAAGATCGGCTTGGGTCCCGTGGGGCCACCAGACGGATCAGTACCAGGAAGGCGTTGAATACGGCCAGTGTCATGGCCGGGTGCGGAGATCTGCCTCGTGGGCAAAAAACGGTAGAAAAGGAACTCGTTGGACTGTTAGCACAACTCGGTGCTGGAGCATCTCCTCTGCGCCTGGGTGGAGGCGAGGCTGGCGTTGCCGCGGAAGAGGAGCGCGCTCTGGCGATAGCACAGAAACCGCCTGCTCTGGCTATCCTGGAAATGGATCGAGCCCTGCCGGAATTATCCCTGGCAGAGGCCACCCTGGTATACGGGGGAGCGGCGGAAGCAGGTTATCAGTTCCGTAGCGATGAAATGGTGGAGGAGCAACTCAAGAGCGAGGTACGGGCTGCGGAACGCCGACAGGCCATGGAGCGTATGGGGATGGGACAGCATTTTGGGAAACTTTCAGATTTATTCTATACCGAGGCAAAGAGAGGTAGGGAAACTCCGCTCTCCTGGCAGGATGAGGCGGAAATGGCGTTGGATGACCTAGAGACCGGCAGGATGGATATTGACGCCTATACCGTGATCGAGGAGCGACTGCTCCGTAACTGCGCCAACTGGGTGGAGGAGCATGTGGAGTATGTGCTCGGCTCCACGGCGCTTGGGGACAATGTGATCCGCGGAGAGGACAAGGTGCGGTTTATCGGGCAGTGTTCAGGCAAGACCATTGATTTCGTCATGATCGCCCAGATGGTCTTCAACTGGCAGGCAGATATCCGGGTCGCCAGCGTGATCGAGGATGACCCCGACGCGGGCATAGGGGATAATTATGGATATAAGCATTTCGTAGCGGTCGTGCACATCCTCCGGGGACGGTGGACCAAAGGTGGTGGGACCGGAGGGAAAAGTACTCATCTCTGTGTGGCGGAGACAGCACGCCACAATCTGGATACAAACGCGTCTGGCGGCAGGGACGGTGCGGTGTTCAATGTGGTACCCCGGTCCGAGTACAAAGAAGGAACAGAGCGTCATGGGAAGCAACTTGATAAATGCGTCGAGTACCGCTTCAATAGACACAAAGGTGTGCCCGGCCTGGTGCTGGTTCCGGACAAGCCAAGCAAGGGAGGTATCGACTTTTTTGCGCTCGCACTCAATCTGGAACAAATTGGTGATCCGGGAGAGCAGGCACTTGCCTACAAGGAGTATGATCTGCCGGATCGGCCGGGCAGGCTGCTCGCGATCATGACCTTCCCGGACTCTGATGGCGAAGTACATTTTACCCAGGCAGAAAAACGCAGATGTGCAGCCAGACTTTTTGATATATGGCCTGATGTACTTCATCGCCTTCACGATGATCCGGTCGGGATCCTTTGCTGTATAAGCCAGCACCTCCTGCTGCTGACGCGGTTTGAGGACGCCAAACGCTGTCTCGAGATCGCGCGAAAATACCCGCAGGGTTACTTTGATGGTGGGAAGATCGAAAGTGTAGAACAGGCGATCGACGAGAAACTTCGTTTTAAACTGCCTGAAAAACGAAGTTCGGGTGTTCCTTCTGTTGAGAGGGATGATGAGCCTGAATTGATACGTCCAAAGGTCAAAGAGGTGAGGATCTCGCTCGATGTTCGACAGAAAGCAGCCGAACAGAAGCTCATGAGGAGAATGGTGAGCCTTTTTGATGGCGGCAGAGTGGTGCCGGCCTTCACCAGCTGGCGCCTCGCGCTCAAACAGGAACCGGACAGGGACGTGGTCAGTCATCTCGTCACGGTCGGGGTCAGTTTTTTTCGTGACCGCGTGGTGGCTGTCCTCAGCCAGGGGAGAGAGGGATTTTTTCGCTCGAGGGAGATGGTCTTTGCGGTCTGCAACCAGATCAATTATATGGGTGGGTTCATCGCAGTGCTTGCTTCCGATACCCTGGGCAGCAGCTGCCTCAATACTTTCTGGAACAGTGGGATAAGGACTTTTATCCGTGCCAGCATGGTACAGGGGAATCGGGTAGGGGCTGAACTGGGGATAGGGGTTTTCATGCAGGGGAGAGGTGCCGGCAAAGGAGGAAAAGCGGAGTTCCTCAGCGGTCTTGGTGATTTTGCCTACAGTCAGGAACAGGAGGGGTATGCCCTGCAGCTATGGCGGAGAGCGGAGTCTCAGCAGCCGGGAGAGCAGCAGATATCGCTATCAGCCAGTCGGGCAGGATGCGCGATACGGATCCTCGCTCTGCTGGAACCGTGGCGGATACAGACGGATGGAGATGATCCCCGAAAACTCACGGAGCGCATCATGGCCGTGCTCCGTGTACGTCTGCAGGATCTGACGCGTTCCGGATCAGAACGGGATCAGGAGGCCAGGGGCAGGATCGCTGCGGCACTGGCGCAGGGAGCGATCGGGCCGGGTGAGATGGAACGTATTTCAGATGATATCGAGTCGTGGTTCTGGGAAAAATATGATTACATGCGGGAAGGGGTGCTTCAGAATAGCGTGGATAGAGATAGCGGCATCCGCAGGGCGACGAAGCGGGCGATGGAATTTGCTCCGGGGAAAGAGTATGCCTCGAGCAACCGCAGCGAGCCGGCAGAGCTTAGAAAGGCCAACAGTACATTGTGGCATGATATCCTGATCAGAATACTGGAACAGGCATTGACACCCGAGGATGTGAGGGACGAACCGAGAGCGCAGGTGCAGCAGAGGATGGCCGAGATCGAACTCATGTACGCCGAATCCCTGAGCGGTGCCGAACTGTACGAATGCTGGGCTCGCCGCCGGACCTGTCTCCAGAATGCTCTGGACGCTGCCCGCGTCGGAGGTAATGCTGATTCCTGCCGCACGATCGAGGATGCTCTGATAGATGCGCATCTGGAACTCGGAGAGATCAGTGCGGCAGTTATCCCTGCCAAAAATATTTTGGAGAACATGGGGACAACCCCCAGGAAAAGGTTCACGATCTGCAACGGCTTAGCCAAGAAATTTATCGGAGTGGCGAGCAGCGCAGGTGGCATCGGGGGATCTGCTGAGGTGTTGGGTCAGGCTGCCAGTGTTCTGGCTGCCGGGACCGAGGGGATCGATAGCAGTAACGCCCTGGACGCGATCGTACTCCAGGCACTGGATAGTGCTCGCATCCTGCTCGATAGCATCCTGTCTCACAGACTGGAAACCGATGAATTGAACCAGGAGGTGATTACGGCCCAGACGCTGCTCTGCCTGGTCCATGATCATCTTGCTGAGCTAGCGATTCGAGCCGGTCAGGGTGATCTAGCGCTCGCCTGGACAGACCGTACGCTCGCGCTGCTGCCTCACATTTTGAGATTGATACTCGAGACCGGCCACTGGACGAGGAGGGAACTCGATCGATATCTATCCCCGGTACTTACCGGGAGGGTGGTCGATAGAGCCAGATCCACCGGAACTGGCTGTCATGCGAGAGAGACTTTACTGGACCTGCTCGGGACAGGTGATAGTCAGCTTCAAATCGGACAGGATGATGAAGGAGAGGCCGGACGGTCAGGTATTGCGTCTGCCGAACTTGCACCCACCGGAACATGGGCAGGCCAGATCACGGCCATGGCAGCTGAACTGGGGGTAAGCGCCTATGATCTGGCACTGGCGCTCAGGCCGGATATGCCTGCTGACAGGAGGTCAGAATGTGACGAAGTCGCTCTCGATACCCTGCTCAATGGACATGGCACCAGGGTGTACGGTCAGGTGCGAGATCAGATCAGGGTCAGGGCAGTAGAATGGAACAGTTCCAAGGACGAAGGCCGAAGGGACGAACTCCTCCGGCAGATAGATGCGCTCCAGGCCCACCGGTTGCAACTAATACCAAAACAGATCGATGAGGATCGCAGAGATGATGAACAGTTGAGGTGTCGTATCGAATATTTCCTGGCCATGCGTGATTTCAGATCAGCAGTTGATGCAGTGATCAACTTCGTCAGACCGATGGAGGATTACGAGGCTTTGGTGGACGAGATCCTCCAGCCTCTGCTCTCGCGATATCCGCATACACCCTGGGTGAATGCGACAGAGTTCTCGAGTTGGATCTGCGGACTGACGGATGCGGACCGGGATTGGTTCTCCAGTATCGGACCTTTCGGGCAGAAGGTCATGATCTGCATTTCAAATGTGATCAGGAATCCTCTGGAGGCAGCCAGGAGCATGGTATCTATCTATCGGGGTTTGCAGGATGTCCCGGAAGCACGGAGAGAGGAACTGGATGAGCAGCAGTATGTCCTGTATCTGACCTACGCGAGCCGTGTGCCTGAGATGGCCGTCGATCTGGACCGTCTCTGCCGGCGGTCCGGATCAGATGAGGCGCTTGAGTTTCTGAGGTTCCATGGCAACAATCCGCCGCTCCCCTGCGATGCCGACACCGCCTACATCTGTCTTCGGCTCGGCTGGTATGAGACCTGGGTCGGCATCATGGGTGCTGAGTTCCAGGATGAGGAGGGAGTACTCGCCTCTTTCTCCACCCCTGATCCGGCAGCTATCCTCGATGTGGTCGTGGACCTGGACGTCTGGACAGGGGGTGCGGTCGCGAGAGCACTTCTGGAGCAGCCCGGTATCCCCCGATGGTTCATAGAGGGGATGGGGGGGCGGCATTTTCCCGGGCTGAGTGGAGATACATCGCATTCTACCGAAACCAGTGAAGCACGGAGGATCCATCTCGATGCCCTGTGGCAGGAGGGGGGCTTCGGTGATGAGGCAGTCCTGGATGAATTGACCACCGCTCTGCGTTTGGCGCAGCAGTGGGATCCTGACCGTGTCGCGATCAGGGTCCGCCTGGCTGTACTGGAAAGTTACCGCGGGGCAGATGCGTCCCGGACGGCTGACGAGCTCAGCTCCATCGCTGCACAGAACTATATCTCGAATCCGCTTCTGGACGCTCCGACCGTGAGGTCGGCTCTCATCCCCTGGTATGACCTGCCCGATGAGCAAAAAGACGGCGAGGTGCAGGACTATCTGGTGTTCCTGTGCCGTCTCTCTGAAGCAGGTTGCCTGTCGGTGCACGAACTTCGGACCTGTATCCCGGTGACCACCAACCGGTCCACCACCCCGATCGCGGATCCGCTGTGGGATGTACTGGCCAGAGAAGCCGCACACGAGGGGACGCCGGTCTTCGCTCTCATCGATGAGTATGTGCGGCTCTCCCGGGTCCTGCTGGAATGGAATATGATGAACGGTATACCCAGAGAGAGTTTTGTCGCTCTCCGGTATGCGTACTGGAAAGCAGGAACGGACCCGGAAGCATTGAAAGCGTATGGTGGCATGTACAGTCAGGTCTGGGAGCGAACATTCACACACGATCAGTCCCAGCTCATCTTCCGAGATCGTCTGATGCTCTGGGATCGATACGCAGTTTCGGATCCTTCGCAGATGGAGCATTGGAATACGCGGGACAGCGCCCAGCAGGCGTTCTGGAACATCATCGACCGGGTGCTCGAGCCCGGATACGAGGGAGACCCTTTTGCCATGATAGAGGAGATCTGGGAGACAGGGGACGCAGAGATCAGGAACTGGCTCATCTTCACTGTCAGGTCAGACCTCTGTGAGCGTCTGGAGAAAGCTTCGAGGAGGAACCTGGCGGATCGGTTCCGGCATCTGGTGCTCGATGCACTGATCCTTAGGGCTGGAGATCCAGGTGAGAACGAGGACGATAGTTTCTCTGATATCTGTGATCTCTGCCGGTATTTTTATCACCGTGGGGCAGAGGGCAACGCACAGTCCGCAGAAGGGGCGGAGCCGGACCCGGCCTACCTGGATCTGATGCTCTATGCATTCAGGCAGAAAGTTCTTCGAGAGCACTCGAGCGGGGTCAGTCTCGAGACCATAGAGTCCTATGCCATGATGGAACCGGCCTCTTTGATGCGGTATCTGGATGAGCCTGATCTGATAGAGCATGTCAGGCACCAGACAGCTCCTGGCGGCAGCCACTCAGGAGGTCAGGACGAAGCAGCCCAGGCACACATATTGTTCTCCCTTTACCACACACTTGCCTGGCTCGATGCACCTCAAGGATCGTCGCATGAAAAGTATGGTCAGCCAGTGAGTCTCGACAGCGCAGATCAAATGGATGCACTTGCCAGGGAAATAATGAGGATGAATCCGAAAGACAGGAATGCCATGCATCTCCTGCTCTATGAACTGGGGTTGACCTGTAACGGTACTCGAGGTGAAGCTTCTCGGCACGAGGAGGCACTTGGGATGTTCGAACAGGTGGTACATACGTATATCGAGCACCATGCCGGGCACTATGATCATGTCGCTATCGTGGAGCTCGAACTGCTGTTCAAATGGACATCCACCATCGACCGGCCTGAGCTCAGGAACATAGTCCATGCTGCAGTGCGAAGAGCCTTGCCTGAACTTAGCATTGGAGCAGAAGCCATCGGCGTTCAGGAGGGACTGGCTGAGGAGATCCTCTGCTTCGATGCCTACTGCAGCCAGGGGAAATACCAGAGTGCCATCCGTCTGCTTGCCCATGTATGCAGGGATATCGAACAGCTGCGAGTCAAAGCTGCCAAAGGGAAGCTTGATCGTGCAGGGCCTTTGCTCGACTTTGAGTGGCCGCATAGTCTTGGATCAGCCTATGACCTGGTACGCTCGCTCGCCTACTGGCTGACCGTCTGGCGGGGTCAGGGAGGGGAGGCAGAAAAGCAGAGATCACTTACCGATGATCCTGATCAGAGCCTGGCTGATGCGTATCGGATCTGCTGCCCGGATTATGTCAAGGCGTTTTATGATCCCTATCTGACCCGGATGGCAGTTCACCGGAGCGAGTTTTCTGACGGCTTGACCCTGGGCGGCTATCTACAGACGCTCGAGGAAACGGAAAGCCACGGGATCCTCTCCTGGTACCGGATATGGCAGATGGATATGAGCAGAAGGCACGAGGAGGAGCCCGGGCTGATCGAGGCTATGGCAAGCGGTGACCCGGGCAGTGACGATCAGGCCAAACTGGTGAAATTCGCTGCCCGTCTGGTGCGTGACCGACCGGACGGAGCGGGTGCGGCCGGCCGGTCGATCCTTGAACTGGGGGACGAGGGATTGCAGACCATGACCCCAAGCGACCTGGCCGGGACGTTCCCGGCTCTGGATCTGCTCTGCATGGCCAGGCATGACAGGGATATGATCGATACTTTTCGCGATCTGCCTGACCGTCTGAGATCAGGATTTGCCGCTATTTTGATACACAGGGCGGTATCGCTCTACCGGGGTGGCAGATCGCGGGTGACCGTCGATGACCATCTGCTTTTCGCCGGAGCCATCGAGGGTACCGATCAGACGGCGGTCATTGCTGAACTGTCAGTGGCGTATGACACTGCCCACGAGGGTCAGAACTATTCAGGGTGTGAAGCCATCAGCTATGCGGTCGCGACCATGAGCGGGCTTGC
>MNZT01000098.1 GCA_001873755.1 Candidatus Wirthbacteria bacterium CG2_30_54_11
GCTGTCTTCGGTGTCACGGTCTTCGATTTCATTTTCATCACTGTCATCACCCTGCTCGTCATCGTCGCCAGTGACAGGAGAAGTACCGGGATTGGGATCTACAGTCGTACCGTTACTGTAGGTGCCGACGACAGGAAGGCCGTTCAATCTGCTCACAGGATGGGGAAAGACGGAAGTGATATCCCGGCCACCCTGGATACCGTGATGCGTGCAATTGACCCAGGAGGGATGGGAGCTGACATCATACACCTGACCGTTATACGCGATATAGCAGGTGCCATCGCGTCCGTCATGCAGGGCGAGAGAAGCAGCATCGAACACGGTACCACCCGTATTGACCGCGGAAGGAGTATTTGCCAGCCGGGGGATGGCCGGTGCTCCCGGGAACTGGACCATGGCTACGGGAGTGCCGCCGCCGGTTGCGGTAACGGCAGTTGCTGATGCATTATCCGAGGCCGGTGTCCCCTGCTCTGCCCCACTTCCATCGGTCTCTGCAGCAGTGGATGCAGACTGTCCGTTCGCTGTGATAGTGGTCGAGGCCTGCAGCTCCTGAATCGGTTCCGGTTCGGCGGCCGGATTGGCCTTCTGGTACATGACCGCACCGGCAGCGCTGGCGGTCGTGATGACCGACACCACCCCGAGCCCTACGAGCAGTTTGTCCCAGCTGAGAAGCTTGGTTTTCATGGATAATCCCCTTCCTGATAAAAACTAATCTACCTGTAGTATAGAAGGAGGTAGATTAAGACAGCATTAAGGGAGTTTGTACTTCGTAATCAGCTTATAATCCGTCCCATGCTGACTGACAAAGATCGATGTATTGTCAGTCCCGCAGACGAACACATTCCCCCCTGAGTGGGTATTCTGCAGTTTGGTCACATCATAGCTGTAGCCGTTCACGGTGACGATGCAGGTGGAGCCGGCAGAGGTGCTCCCTTGCGAACCGTTCGTGCTCGATCCCCCTCTCGTCGCGACCGCCAGCCCCATGAACAGGATGAAAAAGCTGACCAGTGAAAGAATTGCCAGGGCCTTCAGTATTTTATTCATTACTGATTCTTATCCTCATTAATACTCCTCCCCCATCAAAGGCATGTCGTTCGCGAACGACATGCCTTTGATGGGGGAGGCTGGGAGAGGGTGTTTCTTTACTTGTGAATTGAGGATCCCCCTCCCCCCGCCTTCAGCGAGGCTCGCCAAGGGCGGCTAACCCCTCCCATCGGTACGGCGCTCACGAGCGCCATACCACCGAGGGCGGGGAAAATACTACTCCAGTACTATCGATCCCTCATACGGGGTGACGCCCTTGGGTACACTCTGCAGAGAAAAGTGCCGTGGCTTGGTAAAAAGCTCGTTCTCTGCGATGGATTTCAGATATTCCTCACGATACGACGGATGGCAGACCGAGGCGATGGCGAGGGCTTTTTCTCCCGCGGCAAGCCCTCTGAGGTCAGCGATACCGAATTCGGTCACCAGTACCACGCTGTCATAGGAGGAGGCGGTGAGAGATACCCCGGCCGGATGAGCAGGCACGATCTTCGAGCTGCCATCGCGGGTAATGCTCTTCATCGCGATGATAGCCGTCCCACAGGCAGGATCCTGCAGTGCCCGGACGAAATCAGGCTGGCCCCCGACGCCGCTGTAGTAGCGGCGGGCATCGACATAGTCGGCCCAGATATTACCGAAGAGGTCTGCCCCCATGGCAGTATTGATGGCGACGAAGGGCGCGTTGGCCTGGATCACCGATGCCTTGTTCGTATACGCACAAGGCCGCATCTGGACCCCGGTACGCATGTGCACAAAGTCATAAAGCTCTCTCGAGCCCATGATGAGGCTGGTCGCGCTGTAGCCGATATTGTTCCGTTTACGGCGGTTCGTGATGATATCAAGTTTCTGCAAGGTCATGAGGCCATCGCCGTACAGTTCGGTCTGCACCCCGAGATCGTGAAAATTGCCGTCCCGGATCACCGCTACCACGGCGTCAGGGATCTTGCCGATGCCGACCTGGAGAGTGGCTCCGTCCGAGATGAAGTGCTGGGCGATCTGTTCGCCGATGCGGCGTTCGGCCGCCGAGAGATTGTCAAAATCAGGTGCTCTCAGCTCATAGACAGGCTTCACTCCCTCGGTGATGAGGTAGTCGATCGTGCTCGCGTCGACGATGCTGTGACCCTGGGTAAAAGGCATGGAGGGATCAAGCTCGGCGATGACGAGCCGGGCATGGTTGATGGCAGCGTGCAGAGCTTCGGCCGAAAGTCCGAGACTATATTCACCGGTCAACGGATTCTGGCTGACTTTCAAAATAACAAAATCCGGGGTGTAATCATGACCGGGACGGATAATGCTTTCAATATTGGCCAGGGTGCAGGGGATATAAAAAGCCCGTCCCTCATTGGCTGCTTCACGGACTTCTTTGGTAGAAAAAAGGGAATAGGCCATGATACGGTCCTGAAGCCCTGCTTTCAGGTATGGGACCGGCCCCTGAAGCAGCAGGTGGACCATGCGGATGAACGGAAACTTGGGTGACCGCGCCTCTATGGATCGAGTCAGAGCCTCGATACTGGCGGTCGGGGTGGCTGCATTGGAACCCAGGTAGCAGGTGATCTGGTCGCGGTCGGAAAAATGCTCAGAGAGCACATCAGCGATCTGAGAGGTGGTGATCACCTTTGGATTATGGGTCATGACTGCATCTCCAAAATAGCTGGGGACCGAACCAGAATGATTATAGAGAAACGCAGCACTTCAGTATACCTTGCCCGACAACAAAAAAGGCGGGTTCACCTCCGCCTTTTTTGTCAACATAGGACTGTCACTACGATCAGAGTCCGACATTCTGATCAGACAGATTGCTCTCATCAAGACTGCTGTCGTCAGTGCTGTCGACAAGCGTGTCGAGCGCCTGCAGATCATCGTCGATGGCTTTCACTTCCACTGTTGTCCCAGGTTGCCCGGCTGCTTGTTCTGCCTGATCCTGTGGTCCAGACCGATCACCGGTATCCTCCGTCTCTTGCGTCGATGAACCATTGTCTGAAGTGGTACCACGGGTACAGGCGGAGAATGCTCCGACCGAGAGGACAAAAACACTGACCAGGGCGATACCCTGAAACACACGCAGATACTTCATGATGATCTCCCTGGGATAATTAATCTGTGACCGTAGAAGAAACAGGACGAAGTTCCTGCATCTGCGCGCGAAGCGCCTCGATAGCAGGTCTGATGGTATCTGCATAGAACAGACGGATCTCGACCCGTTCCTGTCGAAGCGATTGGAGCTGCAGCCTGGAGTCAGCCAAACCCTGCCGGAAATCGCCCTCAGCATGCCCGCAGGCCAGTGTATGCGCAGCCGCGAGAGAATCGATGAAAGCAGCGTAATCACTGCCATACTGCACGATCATACTGTTGAGGGTGGACAGGCCAACGGCTAGAGTCGCAGTATCGGCACCTCTGGCTGCCAGTCGGTCGATGACGGACTGGATGCGTGTTTTCAGATTTTCATATGCTTTCAGGTGGGCGGTTCTTTTGGACTCAAAATCCTGCGTTCTCGTACTGAGACGGGTCTGGATCTCCTGACACTTCTCGTCCGCAAATGCCTCCCGCAGATCCTGCCGCTCCTGCCTCCGGGCCGCATTCTCTTCCTGCATCGCCTGCCTCTGTGATAGCATCGCATCTCTCTGAGCCTGGATATCATCGCGGTCCGCCATGGCAGAAGCGGTCGTGGTCGACACGAACACCAGCACCAGGACAGCCAGGATACTTGTTAGTTTTTTGAACATGGCAGAACTCCCCAGTTGAAATAAGCGCTTTTAGCGTACACTCACTTTTTCTATCCGTAAAGGGTTTCCGGTCATATCTCTCAAGGTTCGCAAAAGGACTTCTGAGGGATCCTCTACTCTCGTCTGACGCATCAGGGGCATGGTCGACCGGAAAAATCGACAAAACAGGCCCCCAAAAATAGTTAGTATTTTCATAGATAATAAAAGATAAAGGCTGCTCGTCATCTGTACGTGCTGCCTTTATCTTTGTCTATAAATCATACTATTAGCTGTAAGAAAGTCTAGCGTTGTTTGCCAGCAAACAGTAGAAATGTTGCAGTGCAACGTCGCTACAACCTGCTACAATCTACCAACCAAAGAGAGACGACCCACCGGGTCGTCTCTACCCTTTCGACTCGGATGCCTCCGCCTTGCGAGACTCGTCGCAGCGACGGTCGCTCAGGGTTGTAAACCCATTAACCCGCCAACTCGCACTTGTCCTCCATAGCTCATTTGGCGAAGGAGGAAACCCGTTAACTCTTCGAATTTGGTCCATGTCCCGGCCACCAATTCCACTTGTCCAGGAGTGAAGCTATGGCAGGGACGACCGTGGTACGGATGACGAAGGTATCGATGAGCACCCCGACCGTAATGGCAAATCCGATCTGGATGAGACCGACGATAGAGCCGGCCATGAGCGCGGCAAAAGTGCCGGCCATGATGAGCCCGGCCGAGGTGATGATGCTGCCGGTCTGGGCCACGGCTCGTTCGATGCCCTGATGATTATCTGATTTGGCGACCTCCTCCTTGACCCGGCCCATGAGGAATATGTTGTAGTCCATACCGAGCGCGACGAGCAGCACGAACATGAAGAACGGCACCCACCAGGTGAGGTCCTGGTGGAATATGCCTTCAAAAACCAGCCGGCTGATGCCGAGCGTGGCGCTGTAGCTGAGGATGATGGTGGCCATGAGGTAGAGCGGTGCGACCAGGCTGCGAAGTAAGATCACGAGGACTACGGCAATACCAAGGATCACCAGCGCCATGGACTGGAGCGTATCGCGCTTCAGGTAATCCCTGAGGTCAAGCACGTTCGCACTGACGCCGCTCAGGTGATAGCCGCCGCTGACCGTGAAGTCCTGACGGAGCTGTGAAGCCGTGGCCATGGAAGCCTTGGCGTATGGCTGATCCTGAAGAACAATTTGAAATCTGGCACGTTCACCGTTGGCAGTGCTGTAGGTAGCTATCAGGTCATCGAAGCCCTCTTTTGCGCTGCCTCTCAGGAGCGACAGCGGGAGGAAATGGGTCTCGATCCCACGGACAGAAACTTCCCCCGCCAGGGCGCGCAGAACATCGGCAAAGGACCCAAGCGGCTGAGCCAAAGCGCCCAGCAATCCTGAGGTATCGGCAAACTCCCCCATATCCGAGGGGATGAACATGGCTCGGGGCAGGAGCGTCTCGACATCGCTGACGAGATGATCAAGGGCCAGGCCGATCTCGGCTACGCCCTGGATGAGCAGGGACTTCTGCGCATCGGTGAGCGTGAGGTTCTGACCGCCACCCAGGAGGAACTGGCTCGAAAGCGAAGACATGGCGGACTGCTGCAGAGTTTCAAAGGAAGCCATGAGTTCCTGATACCCGCTCATGGCGAGCACCTCGGGATATGCCGTCACCATCTGGGTGAAGTATCCCTGAATGGTCTGGAACTGACCGGTCAGTTCGGTGATCGGCAGTCCGGTCCCGGAAGTAGACTCGAAGAGCGCCGGTATCTGCCCAATGAGCAAGCGCATAGCGAGAAGTTGTGCGGAAAGCAGAACATCAGGTGCCCGGACAAGGATTTCAGATTCCAAAGAATCCAGACTCTGAAGTGTTGCGCTGTATTCGCCCAGATCCCTGATCGTCGGATACGCTTCTCCGACCTGTACGAAGTAGTCTCTGAGCGCCGCGAAGCCGGTCGCTGGCAGACTGAAAGCCGAAGCTGCCGAGGATGGAGCATCCTGAGCCCGGGAATACGAGGACAATCCATCCACCATCGACATGATCTGGCCGGGGATGGTCAGCATCTGCGCGGTCCCCGTCTGAGCCTTGCCCTGCGGCAGGGTCAGGCTGCGCACATCCACCACACCATCGACCGAGAGAAGACGGTTCGTGAGTTCATTGATCCGTGCAAGTCCGACTGGCGTCTGAGCATCCGGGATGCCTTCGGCTATCATTTCCAACGGCTGCATCTCACCGGCGCCGAAGTGCTCGGAGAGCACCGCAAAGCCTTGGCGGGACGACTGTTTGGCAGGCAGGTCCGCCATCATGTCGTACGACTGCATGAGTCCCTGCCCCCAGAGGGCGAGCGGCACAAGTACGATGAGACCGAGGCCGAGAGGGAGGAAAGGTTTTGAAGTCACGAACCTGGCCAGAGACGCCCAGAGAGGCGAATGTTTGGCTGGTTCTCTGGTATGCGACGGCCAGAAGGTGAAGGTACCGAGCACGCTGAGCAAGGCTGGAGTGAGGGTCAATCCGGCTACGAGGGTGATAGACACTCCGATGGCCAGAACCGGCCCGGTGTTGGAAAAAAGTTTGAGCGAAGCGAACGACATGGCGATCATGCCCACGACTACGGTAGCGGCGCTGGAGGTGATGGTCTCCCCCACATGCGCGATCGCGTGACGGCTTTCGGCACGTCCATCAGCCTCTGCATGCCCCATGTACTCCCGGAACCGGCTGATGATGAACAGACAATAATCGGTCCCTACACCGAAGAGAACAACAATAAGGAAGGTCTGGGTAAAATCCACTACGGTGAGTCCATAGCTCGACAGCCAGGCAACGATACCGGCTGAGATGATGTAGGAGAGGCCAATAGAAACGAGGGCAACCAGGGGTGCCACCACTGCCCGATAGATGAGCAGCAGGATGACGATGACGAGCGCGATGGTGATGAAGATGGTCCGATCCACGCTATCCAGCGCCAGCTTGGAGTAATCTGAGATGATCGCCGCGCTCCCGGTCACATAGCCGTGAAGAGTCGAGGGCAGCCTGGCGATCTGGGTATTGATGATCGAGAGCGACTCCTCCACCCCTGGGTCGTCAGAGAACACGCGGAAGCCGACGAATAGCATGGCGACTTGGCCATCCGGGCTGATGAGCGAAGACGCATAGGCCGGGTCGGACGGAGAAAGCACCTTGGTCACCACCTCCTCATCCAGCGCTGCCGTCAGATACGCAGTCAGGCTCTTGATCGCCGGTGCGGCGTCAGTCAATCCCCAGGCATCTTCAGCCTCGATCACGATGACCGCCTGGCTGTTGGAGGACTGCTCGGGAAAATACTTCTCCGCCAGATCACGGGCAATATTGCTGGGCGCCGAAGCCGGCAGGATGCCGTTGGGGTCCGAGGTCACCACGTCCGACAGCTGCGGCGCGAGGAAAAAGACGCCAGCTGCCGCGATGAGCCAGAACGTGATGATGGCATAGCGGAACCGATCGGAAAATGTTCCGATGGAGACGAAAAACGAACCTGAATGGTCTTTTTTTATACGCATGCGGTAACTATAACGTGAGGGTGTAGCCAAATCAAGGGTATAGACAAAATAATCATCTGTTACCAATAATAAATATCTTTGACTAAATTGATAATAAATAATATAATTAGGCTCTATAACTATATAATTATCGATGTCTTTCAACGTCCAAATCTCACACGGGTATCGCCATGGGTATCGAAGAATGCCCATCGAGAAATCCAATATTCCCGGATATCGCTCCCATCCGTGAAACCCTGGGGATAGATCTCGTTGCCGAAGCGCTCTCTCAGATCGCCTCGCAGAGCACTGCCCGTGTGGAACAAATTGTACAAAATATGGCAAAAGCCGGAGTCATCGCAGATGGTCTGGCGTTCCTGGATCGCATGCGAGCGATCGTAGACCAAACGCTCCTGCACCCCGACGACGGTATGGGGCCTCTCGAATGGGTCATTGCAGGTCTATATCAAGTCGCAGGTTCAGATCATCCTGTCAAAAGCATACAACGTATTGATCTAGAGGAAGCTCGACAACATTGGGAAGTCGTGAGGGATAAAACAGAGGGAGAGAAACAGGGTCTTCTGGAGTCATTTGAGCAGCGTGGCTGTACGATCGACCATAAACAGGAAGAAGGAAGCGGCCTCCTCATCGTACAGATACCTCTGTACCAACGCGGGGAGATGGTTGGGGTGATCGAACTCGAATTCATCGAAGACCAGTGGACCTCGCGCCAATCAAAAAACGCTTTGGATTTCGCAGTAGTGCAGATCAATGACCGATGTAATTTACTCTGTCCAGGCTGCTACATGGGCAAAACATCAGAGATGCCAGCAGACCTGAGAAAACGTGTTATTTCTACCCATGATATCAGGACATTGCTGCAGGCGTTCCCGACTCTGCGCTACTTCGCGTGCGTGGGAGGAGAACCGCTTCTCGAGTGGAAAGAATTGCAGTCTACCATACAAATACTCAGAGAGAATCAGACGACAAAAGGAATATTCCTATCTTCAAATACTCTGCATATGGATGCGGATCAGGCACGATGGACAGGAGATAATGTCGATTCCATCGCTGGCAAATGGAACGTGGGCGACCTCGACGATCCGCGACCGCTCACCTTTGAATATGTTTCCAGATTGCCTCCCGACGTTCAAGGGATAATAAAGTCCCGACATCTGAGAACCAGAGGTGAATTCTACCAGGAATTGCAGGGATATCTGCTGACCGGGAAGTGGGGGCAAAAAGAGCTCAGTCGCCAGATGCTCCAAAGCATAGAAACTTTCCGAACGAA
>MNZT01000019.1 GCA_001873755.1 Candidatus Wirthbacteria bacterium CG2_30_54_11
TTCAGCACTTTCTTGCGTTTACCTCCGGACTCGGCTCGCAGCCATTTCAATCCCAGCTTCATACCAGCCGCTCCGGCCCAGAGGAGCACCGGAAACTCGATGATGCCGCGGGGCACGATGCTGAGAAGCAACAGCCCAATATTTTGCTTCTGCTCGACGGCGAGGAAACTTACCAGGCCGAGAATCAAGCCGTTCGCGAACATGGAAGTGAACGGGAGGTAGCCTAGCAGGAACCCACCGAAGATCATGAAGGTGACGGCCACCAGATTGTTCTGCCAGATAAGGAAAATCCGCTCCACGACTCCGACCATCACCGCTTCAGATCCCAGGTCCGCCAAGTCCTGAAGCATGGTCTGTAAAAAATCAAGTACAGCCTGAACATGAAACGCACCGGACAGCACTCCGGTGATAATACCGGAGATGAAGACCAGAAAGGAAAATCTGAGCCAGCTCCGGCTGTCGTTCAGTATCCGGCTGTAGTACGAAAAGATCTTTTTCATGCGGCTCCCTAAACCGGTATGGCCTGTAATTTCTGCACATTCCACATGAATTGCTCAGCCCTCAGCTCCCGCTGCATGACATGGGTCACGAAATGCCGGGCAACCAGTCGCATTTCCTCGCGCACGGCTTCGCTGTCCGCAGAAGCGGTCCAGGTAGAGCTGAGCTGAACACCTCTAAGTCCCTGCATGCTCTGGCCGGATAGAGAGACCAGGTGGCCTCCGTGCGGAGTACAGTTGCAGCAGACCAGCCCGCCTATGTCCCGGCAGATGCCGGCCGAGATCCCAAGCGGAGTAGCACAGACGGCACAGTGCTCCAGGTCAGGCCGATAGCCGATGATGTCGAGCAGGGTCATTTCGAACCAGGTGATCAAAGAAGAATGGTCAACCGACCCGCCGATCTGGGAGAAGGCACTTTTCACGAGGGAAAAAAGCGGATAGTTCTTTTCGTCTTCGACGCTGAGGGCATCGCCCAGCTCGGCGATGTAGTAGGCTAAAGAAAGCATGCCAAGATCGGTACGGATGAGATGATGGGAGGCCAGGGTCTCGGCCTGGGTGATGATATCGAGATTGCGCCCTTCAGCCAGGTACACCTTGGCATGGGCAAAAAGCTCCAGATGCCCTGCCTGCCGGCTGCCGGGACGCCGGACGCCTTTGGCGATAGCCCTGATCTTGCCGTGGCTCGGGCTCAGCAGGGTCAGCAGACGATCCTTTTCCCCGAAATCAGAACGTTTGAGGACGACGGCCTCTACCGTATAGTTTGGCATTAAAGGGTCAATCTCATAATCGGTGGACTTTTCATATGAGCCAAGTCGTACGTCATCCTGAGCTGCTTGTCCTCCGAAGTGTATTGACGTAGGAGGAAGGCTTCCGAGGCGAACAGCCTGCCCGCCGCAGTTCGTCCCGAACGCAGGAGGGGATCTGCATTGTTAGTACTCAAGGAGATTCTTCACCCTTCGGGGTAGTCGTTCGCGAACGACACCCCTTCGGTTGCACTCAGGTTTCAGAATGACAATTGAACGATAAAGTAACTTTCCACCACATTTGAGATATGCCCCATTTAGATATCCATCACAGTTTTGATCCCGGCCTTGTCAAAAGCCTGTTTGATCTTTTTGCGCATGACGCGCTCTACGGACCAGCGCTTTTCCGGCAGCGTCTTCACCAGACTGCGGATAGTCACCTGGGTCTTGGACACCTCATGAACTCCAAGCATCTTGGGCGGTGAAAGCAAGGCAGACTGAAAAAGCTTATTGGTCATGAGGTCTTCGCCGACCTTCTGGATCACCTGCATGGCCTGATCGATATCCTCAGAAAGTGCAATAGGCGTATCGAGCACGACCTGAGCCCACTGCTTGGTCTTGTTGGTCACCACGGTGATCTGGCCATTGGGGATGATGTGGACCGCGCCATCGAGATCGCGGAGGATCGTGGTCCTCAGATTGATCTCCTCTACCCTGCCGGACACGTTCACGATGCGGACCACATCGCCGATGTTGAAATGATTTTCAAAAATGATGAAAAATCCGGCGATCATATCTTTCACCAGGCTCTGGGCTCCGAGGCCGATGGCGATACCGACGATCGAAACCCCGGCCACGATGCTGCTGATCCCCATGCCGATTTCTTTGAGAACCAGAAAAAAGATGATCAGCCAGAGGATGAGATTTCCGGTGCCCCGGATGACCGCGCTGATGGTGTTGGCACGTTTTCCCTGTTCCTTCACCTCCAGCAGGTCTTTGGACTTGCGCAGCTGGAAAAACCGGGGTCTGACCACAGACCGCAATATGAAGCTGATAATGATCCCCAAAAGGATCCAGCGGCCCGCACCCTCTCCGGTCGTACGCAGCCAGTCTGCCGTATTGTTTACTAACTGGTCAAAACTGAACATACATTTCCTTTACTTTCATTCCTGCAACCTGTCCACCGTTGCCCTGAGCAGAATAGAAGGGAGCCTGCCAAAGGGCGAAGGAAGAAGAGGTCAGAACGAGCCGTCATTATCTGAGGAATTCCGCAGCCTTTTCCGGCACCATGGTATTGATGAAAACGCCGGACCCGTACTCGAGTCCTGCCTGGGTGTTCAGGCGGGCCACAAATTCGAGATGCCAGTGAAAATCCACCGGTTTGTCCTCACCGTGGGAGACCGGCGCGGTATGAATATAATAATTGTAGGGAGGGCCATTGAGCTTCATATAGATCTTCTGAAGCAGCATCCGCAGCGACTTGGTGAAGAGCTGACGCTTGGGCTCAGTCATGTCCTCGAATCGCGCCTCATGTGCTTTGGGCACGATCCAGGTCTCAAAGGGCATCTTGGCCCAGAGCGGACAGAAGACGACAAAGGCTTCGTTCTCATACACGATCAGGTCACGTTTGCGTGCTTCTTCGACGGTCTCACACATGAGACATTTTTTGTTCTTTTTCCGGTACGCATCTAGGGTCCCGATCTCGGTCTGGATCACTTTCGGCACGATCGGCATGGCAAAAATCTGGGAGTGCGGGTGCTCGAGCGAAGCTCCTCCTTCTTTACCGTTGTTGCAGATGATCTGGATGTATTTGACCAGTTTGTCCTTGGCCAGCACCCGATAACGGCGCTGGTAAGTCTCGACGATGAGCTCGACCTGGGGCTGCTCCAGCTGTCCGATGGTTTTGTCATGAGCCGGACTGGAAATCACGACTTCGTGCGAACCGTAACCATAGGCCAGGCAGGTGGTGGTGGAGCAGGACGCCATATCGAGAAACTGGCCATCCGGGATGATGTCACGGGAGAGTGCCGAAAACTTATTGGGCACCACGCGCATCTGCCAGTCGGGAGTGTTGGGAAGCCGCTCCCTGCCTTTGACCGCGACCGCATGCACTTCGGGCGGTGTCATGTCCTCGTACCCGTAGCAGAATGGGCACTGGGCCTTGGGTGCGGCCTTGACCACCGGTTTGGTCGAGAAGCTCTCCGGTCTGGTGGCACGCTCGACCGCGACAATCACCCACTCTTCTGAAAAGGGGTTGAAACGCAACTCTGACATGGATTTTTTCCTTTTGATATAGGGCGCCTGGATCGTACGAAGTGTACCGTATTGGCGCTTAAATGACAATCCGCAGATCAATTTTGAAAACGGCGAAGAAACCTTGTGACGCCAACTGTCATTCTGACCCGCCTCGGGCAGGGAAGAATATTCTAGGGTACCAATAATGCAGATCCCCTCCTGCGTTCGGGACGAACTGCGGCGGGCAGGCTGTTCACTACGGAAACCTTACTCCTACGTCAATACACTTCGGAGGACAAGCAGCTCAGGATGACGAACGTACAGTACTACAATAGATTATTGACAACTACTTATGCAGCTTCTGATGCCACTTCCAAGCAGTTTCGATGATAACCGGCAGCTCATGAAGGCGCGGTTCCCAGCCAAGTGTTTCTCTCGCCAGAGCATTGCTGCCAACCAGAACCGGCGGATCACCCGGTCGCCGCGGTACTTCTCTCACCGCGATCTTCTTGGCGGTGACCTGTTCCACGGTCTCTATCACCTGCCGGACAGAAAAACCAGTACCGTTGCCCAGATTGAATGCGGTGCTCGCGCCACCTTTCTTCAAATACTCAAGAGCAAGGATGTGCGCGTCTGAGAGATCGGTCACATGGATGTAATCTCGGACGCAGGTCCCGTCAGGTGTGGGGTAATCAGTGCCATAAATATCGATCGCCTCTCTCCTGCCCAGAGCAGCATCCAGGACCAGCGGGATTAGATGGGTCTCCGGCTGATGCCACTCCCCGATCTCTGCGTCCACATCCGCCCCGGCCGCGTTGAAATACCGCAGGGCGACGTAGTTCAAACCATAGGCGACAGAATAATCCCTGAGGATCCGCTCCACCATCAGTTTGGTCTCGCCGTAGGGATTGATAGGCACCTGGGGATGCGATTCGGTCAGCAGGGTCTGCTGCGGCACTCCATAGGTCGCGCAGGTGGAGGAAAAGACAAAATAACCAACCTTGAACTCCCGCATGACCTTCAGCAGATTGAGGGTGTTGGCGACATTGTTGTAATAGTATTTCTCAGGGTCAGTGACCGACTCTCCGACATACGCATAGGCGGAAAAATGCATGACCGCCTCAATCGGATATTTCCGAAAAACTGCCCGGATCTGGTCGATATCACTCAAATCCGCCTCGGCGAATTGTCCCCATCGGACCGATTCCCGATGGCCGTAGACGAGATTATCGAGCACGACCGTCTCGTACCCTCTTTCGGTCAGCAGCTTGTTGGCATGTGAACCGATATATCCTGCTCCGCCTGCGATCAATATCATGTCCGCCTCCGTCCGGTGTCAGTCAATAAGCACTGAAATGAAAAGATCCCCCACATTGGTCCCGGTGGGACCGGTCAGGAGCTGGTCCTCCAGCGCCTCGAAGAACGAAAAGGAATCGTTCTGTTCCAGATAAAAAGGCACATCCATATCCATGCGTCTGGCCCGCTCAAAAGAATGTGAATCTCCGATAGCCCCCGCCGAGACGGAATTATCGATCCCATCGGTACCCATGGACAGGACTGCAGCCCCGTCTCCCATCTGAGCGAGATCAGACAGGGCAGAAAGCACGAACTCCTGAGCCCGGCCGCCCTTTCCCGCTCCCTGAACCCTGACGGTCGTCTCCCCTGCTCCGATGAACACTCGTTTTCCCGCCCCACGGTTCTGATCTACCATCCTCATCCACAGATCAGCTTCTGTCCGTGCATTCCCCAGGATCTCACGCCCGGAAAGCACGCAGTCAAATCCTCGATCTCGAGCTGCACTCTCCATGGCTTTGAGTGCAGTCCTCCGGCTACCCAGCAGCATCACCTGGTGGTGGTCGCGCTCCCAGATCTGCGCCTCTCTCATGTGCTGACGGAATTCCTGGTCCCCTGACTCAGCCTTCAGCTGAAAGTAGCTTCTGATCTGATCAGGCAGATCATTCCAGATCTGCAGACTGTGCAGGACCTCGACCGCTTCGGCATACTTTTTTTCCCGAAAAAACGTGGGACCGGAAGCTATCATATATTCAAGCCCAAAGGGTACATCCGACAGCATGAGCGTAACCAGCGTGGCCGGCATGGCAGATCGGACCAGACCGCCAGATTTGATCCGGGAAAGACACTGCCGCACCAGATTCACTTCCTCGATCGCAGCGTTGCAGGTCAAAAGCAGCTGATTTACAGCAGCAATGTCCGCGAGGGTCAGCCCTGGGCAGGGCGCTTCTGCGAGGGAAGATCCGCCTCCCGAAACCAAAGCAAGGATCAGATCACGCTCCCCTGCCAGACGGGCAATCGTCAGCAGCCGGTCTGCCCCTCCCTGGCTCCGCTCATCCGGAACCGGATGTGATCCTACCCAGGTCTCCACCCGCTCCAGATGACTGTCCTGAAAGTCTACGATACAGCCGCCGGTTATCCTCTCGCCGAGGATCTCTTCCATCTCTCTGGCCATGGTACCCGATGCCTTTCCCATACCGATCAGCCAGAGGTGGTCGTAGGCATCGAGGTCATACGTTTTATCTCCTATTTCCAGCTTCCCTGCGCTGCAGGCGATATGCGATCTCATCAGACTCGATGGCATCACGGAATCGATTCCTGTTTCACTGAGCTCCAAAGCAATATCTCTGGCCTGACGGGTAGAATACGTCAATGCATTTTCCACCAGTCTCTGATAATTTCGTATCAGTCTCATGATTTTTCCCGCTCCTAGGCTGTCAGCCCCTTGATCTCTTCTGCGATCATTCTGGCCACGGAAATGATCTTCAGCTGGCTGATCGATGCCCCGGGTCTAAGAGGTATCGTATCGGTGATCAAGAAATGGTCAATTTTACTTTTCTCGATCTTCTCGCAGGCGTCGTCCGAAAATATCGCATGGGTAATGCATACATCGACATGCTTGGCACCCCGCTCCTTCAGAATCTTGGCAGCGTTGACCAGCGTACCACCGGTAGAAGCGATGTCATCAATGATGATCGTACGCTTACCGGTGACATCCCCGATCATGCTGACGACTTCGGTGTCCGGTGAATTATGCGGTCTGATTTTTTCGAGAATGACCACCGGGACCTCAAGTGCCTGAGCGAGACGCCGGGCCCGTTTGGCTCCGCCCATGTCAGGCGCGACCACTACGGTATCAGAAGGATCGACGGCATCGATAGAACGGGCGAACAGATCGACGGCAGAGAGATTGACCACCGGTACATCAAAAAAACCCTCCACCGCATCGGCATGCAGATCGAGGGTGATGAGACGATTGATCCCGGCGGTTTCGAGCAGATTGGCGACCAGCTTGCCCGAGATCGCATCGTAGCGGTGGTCCTTTTTTTCTTTGCGGGAATAGGCCAGCCAGGGGACGACCGCCGTAATAGAGCGTGCTCCACCGCGCCTGCATGCATCCACCATGATTAGCAGTTCCATGAGGTGGTCATTGGGAGGGATGGAGCAGCTTTGGACCAGAAAGACGTCTTTCCGGAGAATTGATTCCCTGAAATTGACCCCGATCTCTCCATCAGAAAAATGGAGAAGGTCTACCTTTCCCAATTCACAGCCCAGATGTTCCGCGATATTTTTTGAAAGGGCGGGATTGGATGATCCGGAAAAAATCTTCATGGAGTATCCCCCGGATAGAAGCTGGCTGCAAATACGCCCCGGCTTTACGTCGGGGCGTGAGATGTATTACTTGAGCTCTACAGTTGCTCCGGCAGCTTCAAGTTCCTTCTTCAGTTTCTCGGCATCTTCCTTGGCGACACCTTCCTTGATCGGCTTGGGGGCAGATTCGACGAGCTCTTTGGCTTCCTTGAGCCCGAGTGAGGAGACGGCGGCGCGTACGACCTTGATGACGGCGATCTTCTGTGCTCCGGCTTCCTTCAGGATGACATCAAAGGTGGATTTCTCTTCCACTTCCGGGGCTGCTTCGCCGGCTGCTGCACCGCCTGCAGGGGCTGCGGCAAAGGTCATGGGAGCGGCGGCAGTGACACCGAAGCGGTCTTCGAGAGCTTTGACGAGGTCGGCAAGTTCGAGGACGGTGAGACCTTCGATCTCTTTGATGATCTCGCCGAGTTTACCGGCCGGGATTTCTTTTTTTTCGTCTGACATGGATAGATTCCTTTCTTCTGATAAAACTGGAACAAATAATTAGGCTGCTTTCTTTTCACGAACGGCATTGAGGGCATAGACGAGATTGCGGATATTGCCCTGGAGCACGCTGACGATATTGCGAAGCGGGCCGGCCATGGTGGATACGAGCTGACCGTAGAGCTGATCTCTGCCCGGGATGCTGGAAAGCTGTCTCACTTGAGCTTCAGAAAAAAACATATCTTTCGAAAAGCCGGATTTGATGACGAGCTGCTCGTACTTCTTGGCTGCGACTACGGCTGCCTTGGGGGCAGTGACCAGATCGTCATAGCCAAAGATGACCGCCGTCTGACCGCTGAATGCATCTCCGGGGATGAAGTTGAGACCTACCGCATCAGTAGCTCTCTTCAACAAAGTGTTCTTGACGACCTTCAGCTCTGCAGACTGAGCGCGAAGTACATGCCGCAGCTCTTCCTGCTGAGCGACGGACATCCCGCGATAATCCACGAGCACGGCCATCCGGCTGCGCTCTACCCGTTCACGCACTTTTTCGATCAACTGTTCTTTCTTTGGCGTTGGCATAGTGTCCTCTTGCTTTAGACAAAACAAACGTCCTGAACGATGCGCTCAAGACGTTTGGAAATAGATATCTCCATGTGATGCCTCGGCGGGGACCTTTGTGCCCTTCGTTACCTCAGGGCGACCCGCTGTCTTGAGCACGCTAAATATTTATACCACGATTTCCCGTCTGTGTATAGAGGCAGTCTTGTACACTCGAAGATGAGCCTGAACGAGGGTACGAAATCGAGACGAAGACGAGCCTGAAGGGTTGACGCAAAAAACGAAGGGGGTCATACTATTTGGATGATACTACAAATGGATGATTCACGGCTCCGGACACTCGATCAAATCAAGGCCTTCCTGGGTTCAAATCAGTTCGACTTTCGCATCAAGATAAAAAGCGAAGCGTACCAATGGGTCAATGACAGACTGATACAATTCA
>MNZT01000004.1 GCA_001873755.1 Candidatus Wirthbacteria bacterium CG2_30_54_11
CGTGAACAGTCTGATCAGTGCATCCTGCCGGTTGACGAGCAGACGGTCCACCTGGTCTATGGCCATTCTGGCCCTATCCTGGTCTGCCGCTCCTGAAATGACCGCCCAGGACTGGGGTATCGAATCGATGCGGCATTCCTGATTTTTTGCGGTACCGAGTATGTCTCCGTTGTCGAAATATGCCCGATGATACCATTCTCCGTCCCAGGCGTGATCCTCGATATTTTTGGCCAGTACGGCTGCTTTTTTCAAACACCGTTCGGCATAGTCCGGGTCACCGTGCCGTTCAGAGAGTCCAGCCATCGACTTCAGCACATGGTACAGGAAAAAGGCCAGCCAGATGCTCTCGCCTTTGCCATCTTTGCCTACCAGATTCATCCCGTCATTCCAGTCGCCGCTGCCCATGAGCGGGAGGCCATGCGCTCCGAAGGAGATGGCTCGTTCTACTGCTGCTATACAGTGCTCGTAGAGCGTCCCGGTTTTTTCCGAGATCTTTGGCAGGTCATAGTAGGATTCTTCCTCAGGCTTCACCGGGGGACCTTCGAGGAACCGTACCGATTCGTCCAGCACGCCGATATCGCCGATCTGGGCGACATAGAGACTGGTGACTAGAGGCAGCCACAGGAAGTCATCTGAGCAATGGCTTCTGATGCCTCGGCCTGAGGGTGGATGCCACCAGTGCTGGGCATCTCCCTCCACGAACTGATGCGCAGCAAAGGTGAGCAGCTGTTCCCTGACCATCGACGGCTGGGAGTGCATCAGCGACATGACATCCTGCAGCTGGTCGCGAAATCCAAACGCTCCACCTGACTGGTAATAGCCGGTCCTGCCCCACAGCCGGCAGCTGATGGTCTGGTACTGCAGCCAGCCGTTGGTCAGGAAATTGAGGGAGTCATCAGGGGTCTCGATCGAAATGGCGCCGAGGCTGCGTTTCCAGTATTCCCATACTGCTTCCAGTTCTTTTTTGATCGCCGCTGCGTCCGGGAAATGCTGCAGGATGGCACGCGCTTCGTCCAGACTCTTGCCGGCGCCGAAGGTGAACGTCACTTCCTTTTCCTCGTCCGGCTCAAGTTCGATCGGCACCTGCATGGCAGCACAGGGGTCAAAACCGGCGCCTGTCTTTCCGGAGAGCCGGTCGCACAGCAGTGCAGCGGGAGCTGCCAGAGTGCCGTTCCGGCCCAGGAATTCGAGGCGGTCGCCGCTCACGAACCGGGTCACTTCACTGGAGTCGAGGAACACGACCCGGTCGGGGAATTCCTTGTTGTAGTGATTGTAGGCCAGCAGAGCGCCACTTTTGGGGTCGACCTCGGTGACGATATGCATATGGTATTTGTCCCGGAGCGTGCCCATGACCAGCTCGCTGTACGAGGTCGTCGAGAGTCGCCGTTTGCGGCCGGACACGTTCCGTATTTTTTGTATGGCGAATTTCACACTCTGGTTCAGCGAAACGAATACGGTCAGTTCTGTGGAGATGCCGTTCTCTGTGTGTTCAAAAATACTGTATCCGAAACCATGGCGCGACACATAGTTACCTTTGCCTTTTGCCGGTAGAGGGGTCGGTGACCAGAACTGACCGGTTTCCTCGTCCCTGATATACAGGGCTTCTCCGCTCTGGTCAGTGGCAGGGTCGTTCTTCCAGGGGGTCAGGCGGAATTCATGGGCATTTTCACTCCAGGTGTAGGCGCTTCCGCTCTCGGAGGTCACGGTGCCGAAATCACGGTTGGCCAGCACATTGACCCAGGGAGCCGGGGTGGTGCTTCCTTCTCCGGTCGTGATGACATATTCCCGTCCGTCCGGGGTGAAACCGCCCAGGCCGTTGTCATAGACCAGGTCAGTACGTTTTTCGAAAATGTCAGTTTTATCTTTGGAGGCGTTTTTTTTGACCGGTACCAGCAGCGGACGGGCTGCCTTTGGCTGCGTGACATGCGAGATCTGTTCGGCCAGAGTCCCGCCTCGGTCGGTCAGTATGATCCGGGCTACGGTCTGCATGAGGGTCTTGTCTTCTTCGGACAGCTGATCGGTGCGCCGCAGGAATATCCCTCCCGGCTGGTCAGAGGGGCCACCGGCATTGGCGGAGATCAGTCCGTTGATCATTTCGCTCATTTCATCGCGATAGACCGAGGCGTCTTCGTTCCAGATGAGGAGGTCCACGGCGAGGCCTTTCATCTTCCAGTACGAGTGAGCCTGCACCATGCGGTAGATGAGAGAGATGTTCTTCTGGTCCTCGATGCGGACGAGTACGATGGGCAGGTCGCCGGAGATATTGAAGCCCCACAGATCGGACTGGCCTCTGTGGTTCTGTCTCAGGATGCTGGCGCTCGCTCTCCAGGCGGGGTTGGCATAGACGATCGCACTGGCCATGCGGCCATAAAGTTGAGCGTCGACCTCGGTGGCATCGATCTGATGGAGAGCCACCTGGCCATGCGTCCAGGCCAGGTCGAACACGCGGTCGGCCAGATTGCGGTCCCGGTATTTTTCCATGATCTTCTGGGCGTTTTCCCGGTCCGGGCAGATGCCGGTGACGAAATCGATAGTGGCTGACTTGTCGGGTTCGAGTTCAACCCGGCAGCGGATGGAGACGGACGGATCAATCACGGGACCTTCGGTGTTGGTGAGATCAGCTCCAGATTGCAGGGCAGCAGGGTCTTGGAGCGTGTTGGTGCGACCGATGAATTTTGAGCGGTCGGTCTCGTAGGTCGCATCGACGATTGAGTTGCCGTGGACCGCCATCAGGTGCAGCATGAGCGGAAAGCTCTCCCTCTCTGACCGGGGTCTCCGGCTGCAGATGACCGCCTGGTGGGATCTGATGATCTCGGTCTGGATGAACAGATTGCTGAAGGCAGGGTGAGCGAGATCTGCTGCCGGCTCATTGAGCACCACGTCTGCATAGCTGGTGAGCTCTATGATGCGGGTTTCGCCGGAACGGTTGGTGATTCTCACCCGACGCAGCTCGACATCATCCTCGGGTGAAACGGAGACCTTTGTATGAGTGTCTATGAAATGGTCAGTGCGTTTGAACTCGGCTCTCGACTGGGAAAAGATAGCTTCATAGTTCAGAGGTTTCTTCAGGGTGGGCTGATAGGCTGATGACCAGAATTCGCCGGTTTTTACGTCACGCAGATAAATAAATGAACCTTCGTTGTCCAGGACAGCATCTTCATGCCATCTGGTGAGAGCGATTTTTTTCCAGCGGCTGTAGCCTCCGCCGGCATTGGTGACCATGACGCTGTATCGGCCGTTGGAGAGCAGATGGGTCTCGGGCATCGGGGTGTCGGGTGTGGTGAAAATGCGCATGAGCATTTCGCGTTCTTCCACCTTTCTCAGCAGACCGGTGACCTCTATATCATAGAGGTACGGTACCTCCTTCGGAACCCGTTCCTGCAGGAGCAGCTCAGTCGCCTTGAACATGGGATCAGAAAGAAAGCGCCGCTGCATGGGTTTGTTCAGCAGGACGTATGCCAGCGACAGGAAACTCATGCCCTGGTGATGCGCCATGTACGATTTCACTATCGCGTGTTTTTCATCAGGACCCAGTCTCGAGGGGGTGTAGTCAACCGCTTCATAAAATCCGTATTCTCCGCCCAGTCCTATCCCGGTCAGATATTGGAGATTGGTACATGCTTTCTGTGGTTCGACCATCAGAGCCAGGACAGAGGCATAGGGAGCGACGACCAGGTCTTCGGACAGGCCTCTCTTGAATCCGGTGGTCGGGACGCCGAAGGAACGGTACTGGTAGACCATGGCCGCGTCGATCTTGTTGTACCCGGATTCGGAGATTCCCCAGGGTATTTTGTTGCGCCGGGCATAGTCTATCTGCCGGCCAATCATGGCTTTGTAGGTCCGATCCAGCAGGGTATCTTCATAGTTCGGCATGACCAGCAGCGGCATTAGATATTCGAACATGGAACCGCCCCAGGATACCAGGATGGGATCTCCGCCGAATCTGGAGAGCAGTCTGCCGAGCAAAAACCAGTGTTCCTGCGGTATCTGTCCCTGGGCGATGGCGACAAAGCTGCAGAGTCGAGCTTCCGATGCCAGCAGGTCGTAGCAGGAGGGATCTGTCTTATGGTCGAACACTCTGTAGCCAATCGAGAGGAGGTGGGTTTTTTTGTTATACAGAAATTCATAGTCTACAGCGGACAGCTCGCCGCAGCGTACGGCTACATTTTCGATAGCACGGATCCTCTCACCGGCTCTGGTGCCGGCTGTCCGGATGGCATTTTTAAACAGGGTCAGCCATTCTTTGATCCGCTCCGGTTCAGCGCCAGGCAGCGACTGATCCAAAATACCGTCAAGCAGGGGGAGCAGCTTTCGTTCCAGCCGAGCGACCCCTGAGAGCGTCGGGATCTCGTCCAGATGCTGTATCTCCTGCTGTAATGCTCGCAGACATCTGCACTGTTCTTCGTTGCCCTGATCCCACATACCGGGGATCTGGGGTGCCAGCAGGATCCAGGGTGCGAGAAAGGTAAGTTCTTCCAGGAAGTCGATACACTGCTTTTCAAACACACGGATCCATCTTTTGGTTTTTTCGAATTCATCTCGATCGAGGTACGTAAATGCTTTGGAGACATCGGTGGATAGTTGAGATATCAGAGAGTACGTTTCCAGAAGACTGGCCGGAGGCGATGAGATTATTTGTTTGAAAAAGAGAATCCGTTTGGTGATCTTTTGTATCGTTTCTGACTGAGAGATCCCCGTGTCCTCGGTGAGCTCGTTTATATTTTCGTGCAGGACATCCAGGGTGTCGAAAAGGCCGTCAAATACCTTTTGGGGCAGGATTTTTTCATCCTGCATCTCCAGCAGACCTGAGCGAAGTACCAGCAGGTGTCCGATCAGGTTGCCGCTATCGACAGAGGAAATATAGCGGGGTTCCAGAGGCTGCAGGGTCTCGGTATGATACCAGTTGTAGAAATGTCCCCGGTATCTTTCCATGCTGTTCATGGTTTCGAAGGTTTTTTCGGTGCGGGCGAACATGGTGCCCATGGACACATAACCGAAATCATAGGCGGTCAGATTGGCCAGCAGGGAGAGGCCGATATTGGTAGGCGAAGTCCTGCGGGCGACTGAGGATACGGGTTTTTCCTGGAAATTGTCAGGTGGCAGGTAATTGTTGCGTTCACTTACGAAATTCTCGAAATAATTCCACGTCCGGCGTGACTGCCTTCTGAGGAAGTGTGCCTGATCGACAGATAGTTTGAGCGGTTTCGCCGGGGAGGATCGGCTGATGAACGTGGCAACGGCAGGTGAGAGCAGCCAGATGCCCAATAGAGTGGCAGTAAAGGCATCCATCGGGATACCAGCCCCGGTCAGGCAGGCAGTGAGGGTGAGTACGGTCACAGGTGCGATCCACATCTTTTTGAAGTGTCTGAGTAGGTTCTCTGGTGTCTCTATTTCTGACCAGGCAGAGGCTTTCCATTCCAGCAGGTGCCGGTGCGAGATCAGGAGTCGCCACCAGGTGGTCAGGACGGCGTGCAGGGAGACAAAGGCTTCATAGACGAGGAAGACCAGAGAAAAAATGAACTGGACCGTATGGGTGCCAAGCGAGGAAAAGGTCGAGCCTATGTGATCTCGTACCGTGATGCCGGGAGGTTTGCGGGTGAACTCTACCAGCGACATGAGCAGCGTTGGTGCGCCGGTAAGGGCGATGATGAGGGTCGCCCACAGCCAGGAAGGTTTGATAAAGAACCAGCCCAGGCCGAACAGGAGCATGGTCGATCCGGGGACAAAGCTTCTCCTCAGGTTGTCGAAGATCTTCCACTTTGACAAAGCGGAAATGGGGTTCTTCTGCAGCGTCTTCCTGATGTCCAGGACATAGGGCAGGAGATAGGAGGCTATCTGCCAGTCGCCGCGTATCCAGCGGTGTCTGCGGCTTTTGTCTTTCAGATAGCTGGTGGGAAACTCCTCGTACAGCTGGACATCTGTGACCAGTGCTGAGCGGGCATAGCACCCTTCCAGCAGGTCGTGGCTCAGTACCAGATTTTCCGGGAATCGTCCGGAGAGGGAATTTTCGAACGCATCCACATCATAGAGACCTTTGCCGATGAACGACCCTTCGGAGAAAAGATCCTGATAGACGTCCGAGACCGCTCTCGTGTAGGGATCGATGCCGGGCTCGCCGCCAAAGATCTTTTCGAACAGAGAAGGCTCCTTGCCGGGGTAGCTGGCTTCTACTCTAGGCTGGAGGATCCCGTAGCCAGCAGTGACCCGCTTTTTGCGTTCGTCAAAAAAAGGCCGGTTCAAAGGATGCGCGATGACGCCCACCAGTTCTCTCGCCACGTCCCGGGGCATCCGGGTGTCCGCATCCAGAGTGATGACATATTTGACATCCTGCAGGTGGTCTATGTCGCCGAGGATGAAGTTGAATCTGTCCGTTCCGCCTCCGCGCAGCAGGGCATTTACGTCCGAGAGTTTTCCTCTTTTTCGTTCGTACCCCATCCAGACCTTTTCCTGTGCATTCCACAGTCGCGGGCGATGGAACAGGTAAAACACATCTTTGGACTGCCGGCGGTACTTGTGGTTCAACGCCTCGATGCCCGCTTTCAGCTGTGAGAGCAGTGCTTCGTCCCCGGGCATGGTCTCGCCGGATGCGTCATGGAAGTCAGATAACAGGGCGAAATCAACATTGGCATCCGTGTTTGCGAGGAAGCGGACTTCTATGTTTTCTACCAGAGAATCGACAAAAACTGCATCGGAGAGTATGCAGGGAACCACGACCAGGGTGTGAGCATGGGCAGGGATGCCTTCCGAAAAATCCATTCTGGGCAGGTTCAGAGGAGCCACCAAGAGGGTCGTCACCCAGTTCACCAGAGAGATCGCGGTCTGACTGGTCATGATGGAGAGGGGGATGCCGAACAGGATCAGAGAGGACCAGGAATGTATACCTGCCGACCATACCAGGGACAGTGCCAGTCCCGTGAACGCAGTACTGAGGCCTCCGATCCAGCCCAGATAGTTGACCAATGGCCAGGCTGCTACTCTGGCTGTGAGAAATTCTCTCAAGGTCAATCGGATCCCCAGGGACCGGTACAGCTGTTCTCTCCCCTTGCCGGTCAGGTAGTATCCGATATGGGTGCGGCTGTCGTGATGCCCGGCCGCAACATTAGCTTCTGCGGCGACCCGGATGGTCTCTGTGGCGACTTCACTCTCGGTTTTTTTACTGCGGATGGAGAGGCCTTCGATCACATGGCGGTAGCTGTCCCGGGTAGCGAACGCCATCGCCGGATAATCACCGGAGGGATCCTGCTTGAGTATTTTTTCGACCAGGCTCATATCCTCCACGAAGTCATGCCATTCGGTCGTGACGAGAATGCGCAGACTCTCGATGGTGTTCGCGATCGATACCTGGTCTGCCGCCTGCTTCTGGCTGGTCGAACGGATCAGCCTTTCGATGTTCTTGCCCTGCTCTGCCAGCTTTTTTTCCAGCCAGCTGAGCGGAAGGTTCAGCGTAGAGCTCTGGCCGTGCAGTCTGCGGACGAACTCGGCGACAAAGGAGCTCGACATGGGCAGGTCATCTTTTGACATCGAGGCGATCTCCAGGACGACCACGCTGGCATCATCAGCCGATGCTTTCAGGATCCGGCTCGCCCAGTATTCAGCCTTGTCCATATCTCTCTGGGACAGCATCATCCGGGTCGCAACCCGTCTGAGATTTTCGATGAGCGCCAGACGCAGCATGATGGGAATAGCCCAGAGTTCACCCAGTTTCAAGGGTTTCACGGTCTGGTAGGCGGACACGAAATTCGTCAGCCCTTTGACATCCAGACGGCCGTCACCGTGAGACACCAGCTCCATAGCCATATCGTATACCCGGGGGAATCCCTGCATCGGTCCTGCGAGCAGATTGGGCAATTCCCGGCTGTACCCTCTGGGCAGATGCTTTTGCGCGAGGCGGATCTGTTCTTCTACGAGATAATAATTGTCCAGAAGCCACTCTCCGGCCGGGGAGACTCCTCGTTTTGCCTTGCCGGCATCATTGAGCAATTCGTGCGCCTGCAGCAGGAGTTGTTCGTTTTCTTTCAGCCGGGACAGGAGCTTTTCCCGCCCTTTTATGAAACTTACAGCATGCTTCTCGGCCAGTTTCTTTGCATGCCGTGAGAATTGTTCCAGGCTGAACAGCTCTGCCTTCAGCGGCTGTTCATCCTTCAGCGGCTTGACCGGCAGGACTTTGTCGAGCTGGGTCTTGGCGTCTTTCAGCGTATTGTGGAAGAGTTGGGATGGCACAGATTCTCCTGTTTTGTGCGATCGTATTTGTTTTTTGGAACCAAGTCATAGCGCGGCTTCCATCATTATATATGATGGCAGGTGTTCAGCCTAATCGCCCTTATTCCAGTTACGATTGCAACCCTTTGAGGTGAAAGGAGAATACCTCGTCAGGTGTTTTGTAGTTTAAACGTCTCCGC
>MNZT01000106.1 GCA_001873755.1 Candidatus Wirthbacteria bacterium CG2_30_54_11
ATTATTTAAAACATTTTTTTAAAAAGGACCCGCATGCTGCTCATCATCTTCCTTTCCCTGTTCGCCGCCGTATTCCTGCCCTCTGTCGCCCGCATTGGTCGCGGTAAGATCTCTCTGAAAGTCACAGCCGGCGTTATTGCTTTTGTCGTCGCCTCTATCGGCTCGTCGTTCGCTGCAGACTGCTATGTAGTCGTGCAGCCGGGTGAAGTCGCAGTCTACAGCGACCTGTTCCGAGGGGTACTCGACCGTACAGACGGCACCGGCATCCATTTCAAAATGCCCCTCATCCAGAAAGCCAAGAAGTTCAGCATCCAGACCCAGGCCTATACCATGAGCGTGGCCACCGAAGAGGGCACCCTCTACGGCGACGACAGCCTGCAGGCCAAGACTTCGGATGGCCAGGATGTCTGGGTCGATCTCACCATATTCTTCCATATCGATCCCCAGAACGCACCCAATCTCTGGAAATCAGTCGGTGACAGCTATGTCGATACCATCATCCGCCCCAACACCCGCGGCGAAGTCCGCCTGATAATCTCTGCGTTCACGGCCGAAGGACTGTACTCTGCAGAAAAAAGGACCGAAGCTCAGGGGCTGATGGAAGATGCCCTCTCCCCGATTTTCTCTGAAAAAGGCATCACGCTGGAGCGCATTACACTGCGGAATGTTAATTTCACAAACGAATTTTCTGCCGCAGTAGAAGCCAAACAGGTAGAATACCAGAAGATCCAGAAAGCGACCTACGAGCTCCAGCGCATTGAGATAGAAAAACAGCAGAAGATCGTAGAGGCAGAAGGCGACGCCGAAGCTATCCGCCTCCGTGGAGAAACATTGAAAGCCAACCCTGCAGTCATCCAGTACGAGTTCGTCCAGAAGATGGCGCCCAATGTTTCCTGGGGTATTCTACCCAGCGGCTCAGTCCCTTTCCTGGACATCAGCACTTTCATCAAATAAGACACTGATCATGGCAGACGAACCGCTCGTAAGTATCTGTTCCACTCCTGATATTGCCCTGCTTGCGCTGGCTCGCGCCACCCTGGACGAAGTCGGGATCAAATACATGGTCAAAGGCGAACAGCTCCAGAATGTGCTGGGACTCGGTACGCTCGGCATGGGATACAACCCCATAGCCGGCCCGGCTGAGATTTTTATCCTCGCGAAAAACGCGAAGCAAGCCCATGAACTCATCGATCCTCTGTTCACTTCCTAAAAGAATCGAACGCATGCCGACCTCCGAACCACGGTATGAGCTCAGTCCAAAAGAGTCAGCGCTGGCGCAAACCATTATCAGCGAACTCCAGGACTGGCCCGACAAGATATTGAACAGCCACAAGGCAGCCGGCCACCCGATTCACAAACTCGTTTTCGTTGCTGATCTAGGCTTTACAGTCAACAACCCCGGCATCGAACCTGTGGTTTCGAAAGTTCTGGAACATCGATCAGCCCAAGGTCCCCTGCAGGTCCTCATGAACATCAACCCCAACTATGGCGGTACCGGTGAGGATCAGTGGGCCTGGGCACTTTGTGATGCTCCGCTGCTCCTGTACGCGCTGGTACGGTTCGGCCTCAAGGATGAGCCGGTCGTCATCAAGGGGATAGACCATCTCGTTGAACTGCAGAGAAAGAACGGCTGGCCCTGTGCGGTCAGTCCGGAAATGGGTAAATTCCGTGGTCCGGGCCGTAAAGATGATCCCTGCCCCTATGCCAATCTCATCATGCTTCAGCTGCTCAGCGTCCTGAGCGACAGATTCAATAGCCCCGAAGCCCAACTGGGCGCCGAAACGGCGCTCACACTCTGGGAAAATCGCACTTCGCAGCATCCGTATATGTTCTACGCAGGCACTGACTTCTGCAAGCTGAAAGCGCCGCTGGGCTGGTACGATATCGTGCATGTGCTTGATGTTCTGTCCCGCTTCCCGTATCTTAGAGACGATCCGCGTCTGCTGGATATGTGGCAGATCATCCAAAAAAAACCAATAACCGACGACGGCTATATTCCTGAATCTATCTATCAGGCCTGGAAAGACTGGGATTTCGGACAGAAAAAAACACCTTCCGCCTACCTCACCCATGTCATCCGCCGCATAGAAAAACAATTACAAAACCAGACTACATGAACACGGCCATCCATCGCTCCTCAGGCGGCATCGTGCATCGGTACAACCAGGAAGAGCATGTCTCCGAGATCCTCCTGCTCCACCGCAAGAGAACCAAGGACAATCCAAAAGAAAGCTGGCACCTGCCCAAAGGTACCCAGGAGCCTGATGAAAAAGAAACTGAGACAGCACTCCGTGAGATCCGCGAAGAGACCGGCTACCTGGTGACCATTGAACGCAAGATTGGCTATCTCGCCTCCACGTACGTCAAAGACGGCCAGACGGTGTCTAAACAGACCTGTTACTTCGCCTGCAAGCCCGAAAAAGAAATAACAGACGAAGTCCAGGAACACGACGAACGCGAGTGGGTCCCGCTCCCGGAAGCGGTCAAATTGCTCCACCGATTTTCAGTACACGAAGAAGAAAACCGTATCCTGACCCAGTGGCATCGCCTCTTTTTCAACGACGTCTGAAGAAGACATCAGACACTAGTCATCAGTTATTGGTCATTTGCTAACCGCCTTCTTAGGCGAAACTTAACCGAGAAGGGGCTGGCTACCGGTCACTGGCCACTGGCCACTTAGAAAAGGAACAGAGATGATAGGCAAACTCCCCGAGAACATCCTCGACGCAGTACTGGAAACCATCCCCGTCGAACTCTCGATCCTCAGCGCAGACGACAAGGTGCTCGGCTGGAACAAACACAACACCAGACTCTTCTTCCGGCCCGAAGGTGCGCTCGGCAGGGATGTCCATGACTGCCATCCGTTCAAAAGCATTGACAAGGTCGACCAGATCCTCGCCGAGATGAAGGCCGGCACCAGGGACAAAGCGACCTTCTGGATCGACTTCCGGGCGCAGCCCGAGATGCCGGTCCGCAAAGTGCTCATCGAGTTCTTTGCCCTGCGCGACGCTGACGGCGCCTACCTCGGCTGTATGGAGGTCGGACAGGACATCACCGAACACCAGACGATCACCGGAGAGAAGCGACTGCTCGACGACAAATAATAGCACAACTTCATGTACGATTGACCAGCACTGTGTATGATTACCATCGTCATTCCGGACTACGATCCGGAATCTACCTGGTAGACTTTTTCTCGACTGTTTAAGATAAAACTCAAAGCGATGCTTCCTGTACATACAGGGAAACATCGCCTTTTTGTGCCGCCGGTTCCCAGTCCGGCAGCTGGAATTTATTCGCCAGGATGAGCGCGCCGGGTTTCAGTTCTGAGCGCAGCTTGGCTTCGAACTTGTCCATAAGGTGCGGCAGGCCGTACACGATGACGATGTCATACGCCGAAAAATCGCAGGACCAGAGGTTCTTCTGGAATATTTTCGCCTTCGATCCAAGTCCTGCTCTCACGATTTTCCAGCGTGACCGCCAGACGAGCAGCGGTATGATCTCGACCCCTTCTGACACGAAACCTGCCCGGGCCAGTGCGATGACCACCCTGCCGTCACCAGACCCCAGATCCACGACCCGGCGTCCTGCCGCCGGACCCAGCAATTCCAGCATAGCCGTAAGATCGCTCGAGGCGCTCGGAATATACGGAGCCCCGCTCAGGACGACCACCGCCAGCGAAACGCACAGGTATCCGAGGAACAAGACCAGCAGGATCTTTATTCCGAGCACGACCCAAAGAGCCATAGCAGCCCAGCATTGCAGGAAATAAACAGGTGCGCTATACTACATCGTACCGAAATGCATCATGCACGCACCTTTACGTCTGCATACTACCATATCAATAAAAGACGATTCCATAGAACTGACTCTGTACTCCAGTAGATCCCTGCCGGAGTTTATCCTGAGTGCAGCCGATGGACAGGGATGACAGTCGAAACGATAAACCACCGACCAGTAGCTACCACACTGCTTCATACTTTTCTCCGCATTCGAATTAACCACGAACGGTGAAATGTATTAACTGCCAAAACAAGCCTCGCTAACACACCATACGAGATAAAGGCGTTTTTTGATGCAAACTTTTTTACGAAAAAAGTTTGAAATTGCCACATGAGGCCAACCAAAGATGCGGGGATGCCGGGATTCGACAGAGTACGAAGAGCAATAAGGGCAAGTCGAGCACGTCAGGTAACCTCGTTAAACTTCCTGGCACACGGCAACTGCCGACAATCAGAGCCTTCGGGCTCTCCCCCTCGCCGCCTAATACGCGTTGAGCGTCTCTCTGGGATGTCGTTCGAGAACGACATCCCCTTGTCTACGCCCTGACGGACAGACGAGGCGTAACCACCCAGGGCCGCTCAGCTCGCGCCACCACCTGAGGCAGAGCTGCTAAGACAACCAGGTTAAGCCCCGAGCACATCTCGTCTGCTGATAGCTCCTGGCCGACAATGATAACAGACTAAACTTGTAGCCCTTCTTGTTTGACGTGCTTTGGACAGGGGGTTCAACTCCCCCTCATCTCCACCATTCTTCGCTCTACGCGAAGCGCTCCGAGCTACGAATGGCTCCGCCAAGCTATCAGAAACTGTGCGAAGAATGCCCTCCGTAGCCCTGAGTTTGTCGAAAGGCGAAGGAGGGCAGTCTCGACTGATACTGGGATATGATCATATTTGCTATGTCTACATTCTCCAAAGTACCGCTTATCCGGACAAGACATATACCGAAAAAGCTTTCTCTCATAAAAGCCTCATGTGATTTCTGCACGAAAAGGAATCTGATTCAGATCGCAGAACGCTGCTCCGTCTGCATACCGAGCGCGGCCATAATCGCCTGATCTACCTCTCCGTCTTTGCTCCCGTTGAGAAATTTCTTCATCCAGAGATAGGTTCCTATAGTCCAGCCAAAACCATCTTCCACTCCATAATATCCCGGGTTCATTGCAACAGTTGAATCGCAGGCATACTTTTCTTTGAACCCCTTATTTTCCCCTTTTGCAAATTCTTTTTCCAGGGTGCCTACCCAGACTGAAGCTATCTGACGGGCCTCTGACAAAAAACCATAATTCAACAACCCTTCCACCGCGATCTGGACCAGCGGCGGCCAGGCATTGGGATACTCCCACTGCAGATGTCCCAATTTCCCACGCTCATACGCAGCTCTGGCATCATCTGGATGTGTCGCACTCAATCCCTGATCACCCAGATACCCCAAGATATTCTGACGGAGGATCTCAGCCTGTTCAGGGTCAGGTATCCGAGACCACAGGGCAAATACCTCGTCCGTCAGCCGCCGGTAGGGAATAACTTCGATTGCATCCTTTTTGCGGTCGTAATTGAGACACCGGTACCCTTTGGCTTCCCCGCTGCCTACCCACATATGTTCATTCATGGCTTTCTTGATCTGCTCATACAATTGCCAACATACCTGCGCCCTCTCTCTGTTGCCACGAATTTCATAATAATTGCCGAGTTCGAGCAGCTGACGGGCCACCTGAGCGTTAAGCGCGACTGGGACCAGATCTTCCCCATAGTTCTGGGTCAATGAATCATGATCCACACCAGACTCACTCCCTACCATGCTCGCCGAAAAATGCAGAGATCCGTGTCTGGTCAATAAACCCGAGCGGGCAATGGTCTCTGTATCAAGTCTGTGATGTCCTTTGTCTTCCGGATTCAGCCACTCGCTGAATATCTCATCGTATAGAGCATCCATCACCAGGTCGCTCCACTCTCCCACTTCCTCCGGATGCGAGCGCAGGATCTTCATCACCCCTTCGGCCTCGAGCGGAGGCTGGGAATGGGTGGAAAATTCTTCCAGTGATGCATTGAAAATATGCCCGCGAGTCCTGTACATATAGGTCAGGTTCAGATATTGCATTTTGGCCAGTTCCACTCCTCCGCTTATCAGCAGACCCGCTGCCTGGAAATAGGTGTCCCAGCGGTACATCTCAGAGAACCAGCCTTTGAGCTCAAAAGTATCAGGATCAAACTGACCGCTCGGGGTCAAAAAGGGATAAGGCAATTCTATGGTGCGCCCCTTGCCGGTACTGCAGCGGTACGGAATATACCTCGTCGACCGGACCCAGAAATCCACGATATACTGACAGATCGCTTCCCATGAACCGGAGCCGTCCTCTCCCTGCGGAGCTTCGCCTGCAATTCGACGCCCGAGGACTTGAGCCCGGCTGAGCTCCTCAGGACAATCCAGAAATTTAAATAGATCTCTCAACCCCGCAACATATTGTTCGTAGGTCCAGAAAGGATGTCTTGACCTATGACTCTGTCCCTCAGGGAGTTCCGGCCCCACCACCGCTCTCGTGTATGGGTCGTGGGTACAAAATGGACGGGTAGAGCTGTGCCAAGCGTTCTGGTCTTCAGGCATCCCCTGCATATTCGGGTCGGGAAACTCAGAATTTGCAGCCTCCGCGATCCTGGCGCCAGGCACTTCGTGCCTATCGAGCCGGCTTTCAGCCTCCTCACTGATTCGAGCCAGTTGTTCTCTGAAAAAAGTGCACAGCGCAGCCGCATCAGAAGAGACTCGTTCATCTTCCAATTTATCAATTGTGTCGAGTGCTGCTCCTGAAGCGGCCATACCAGAACCTAATAACTTCAAAGTGGATTATTATAACTCATCAGCAGATCATTCTCAAACCTGATGATCTTCTCAGATATCTTCCCTGCCCGGCCAGGATCGCGTGGTCGTCAGACAGTCAATACTCCCTGGCTGCTGAATTTCAAAAAGAACCTGCCAGCCGGCAGGTTCTTTTGTGTGTTGACGGGAAAAAATTCGTCAGACCATCACTTCAACCCATGAGCCAGAAAGCACTGGGTATACTGTTTGTCTGAATTCAATATGTGATTGATCAGCCAAAGCATCATAGGTCTTGAGCACTGCATCATTGCTTTCCTTGAGTCCCAGTGCCGTCTCGAACGTATTGAGGATGCCGATAAATTTCTTGTGCTGGTCATCAATCTCCTTCACCCCGACACTGAACATATCAGACCACTCCATCGTCATGGAATACCTCTGTTGAAATAAAATCCGCCGATACTATAGCAGCTAAGAGCTGAGTAATGATACCGGGGTACCAGCAGCCATGACTTCTACAGGATGAAATCCGTCGACAGAAAATTTGATTTCCGCTCCTGCACGATTTCGCTGATGATCTTTTTGTTGATGTCATTTTTCTTGGCTGCGACCAGGGTGGGGAGGGAAAAGGCATAGAGCGCCTCGGTCACGGAGAGGATCCCCTGCGCCGAATCCTTGCGCCCGCCGAACGGGAAGGTGTCCGGACCCCGCTGGCACTGGCTGTTGATGTTGATTCTCGCTACCTGATTGATGAGCTGATCGACCAGATGCGCGACGGTCCCGCTGCTGGTCGAAAATATGCTGATCTGCTGACCTGACTGAGAATTGACCAGCACCTCGACGAGATCCTCGATATCATCAAAAGGGGTGATCGGTACTACTGGTCCGAACTGTTCTGCCTGCGTGATCTTCATGCTTTCCTTCACCGGGTACAGGACCGCAGGGTAGAAAAAAGACTGCTCGATAGCGCCTCCGAAAGGATTGACCACCTGCGCCCCCTGATCTGTGGCATCGTCCACGAGAGCTTTCAGCTGCTCGGGCTTCCCCCTTTCCGGCAGGGGGGTGATGGTGACACCTGCTTCCCAAGGCATGCCAAATTTCAGTTTTTCTATCTCCTGTACGAACCGTTTGACGAATTCGTCCGCGATCTCCCTCTGGACGAAAAGATTTTTAAGTGCGGTGCAGCGCTGGCCATTGAAGGAAAGCGAACCAAGGACGCATTCCTTGACCGCAAGATCGAGATCAGCATCCGCCAGAATGATGGCGGGATTATTGGCATCCATCCCGAGGATGGAACGGAGGCGATGCAGCTGCGGGTGTGACTGCTTCAGCTGATTGGCGACCTGGCTCGACCCGATGAATGCGAACACATCCACCTTGCCGGAAGCCATGATCGGAGGGACGATCACTGACGATTTTCCTGTGAGTGTATTGACCACCCCTTTTGGAAAAGCGGAGGCAAATAACTCCAGCAGTGGATAAAGGACGAGAGAACCCTGATGAGGGGCGCGCAGGATGATGGTATTGCCCATGATGAGCGCAGGTATGAACAGGGAAAATGTCTCATTCAGCGGATAATTGAAAGGACCCATGCAAA
>MNZT01000089.1 GCA_001873755.1 Candidatus Wirthbacteria bacterium CG2_30_54_11
TTTCCGATGATACCCGGTGATATCACTGACATCCTGGAGGAGTTGGCTTTTTTGAGATCGTGAGGATCGTTTATATTTATCCCTGATCTCCTTGATGTATTCTCGTTTACTTTTGAAGCTCATCATGTTCTGGGCCCTCCTGATTGTAAATCAAGAGATTGTCCCACCTTTCGGTAAGATTATGAATGAGCTAACGTTACCTCCTTCGGTAAGATATTTCGTGATCTAATTCGGGCTCTACCGTATATCGCTGTCCCCGTGGTATACTATAGTGAGGTCTGCCCAACCATTATCTCGTACGCTCCATGAACAGATTCTTCAAATCCGTTTCCCTGCTCTCCCTCTGCCTCTGCCTGCTTTTGACCAGCGCCTGCAGCTCAAAAAAATCAGCAAGTACCCCCGAACCGGATACCGGCAACGAGGAAGATGGCACGACCAGTCCGGAAGACGGCTCCCTGACCGACCCCCTCAGCCAGCCTCTCAGCGCGCCACTCTCCGCCCCGCTTGATCCGGTCGGTAATGGAATACAGGCCAAAGTCGATGTTATTGCCAAAAAATTTGCCCTCCATACTGACCGTGTCCAGGGCAGGGAAGCAACCACTCTCCTCATCAGCGGCACCGTCCGAAATGACGAAGATACCCCGGCCGTCTGCAACCGTCTGAAGGGCACTGCCTTTGACAGCTCCAATACCGCCATCGGCAGCGGAGACGCGAGCGGTTATCTCGAAGTGATCCCCGCCGAGGGGGAAAGCAAATTTGCCTTTTCCGTTCAACTGCCTGAAGATATTCTGGGGCAGAATGTCATGACCATCAAGGTCGAGCCCACCTGCGAACACAACGCCGAACAGACTCCCCCGCAGCCCTCCGATCCGAGCCTGGTCCAGTTCACGGCCAAACATATAGAGATCAATACCAGCCTCACGGACGGACCGACCGCCATCCTCACCGGAATCGTACAGAACATAAGCACGTCAAATCTGGAATTCTCGTCTGCCTCCGGAAGCATATTTGACTCGTCCGGCCTGCTGCTGGGGAAGCAGAAAGGGATCGTCTACCCGGCCGTCCTGGCACCCGGAGCAAACGGGTATATCGCACTGGAATTTGAGATCGCCGACACCATGAAGCTCACAGACATCACCCGACAGTGGTTTGACTTCAATTATTTTGTCACCAGTTCCTCTACAGAATACTTCACTATCCCGGAGAGCCACCGCTCTACCGAAGATATGACTGTCTGGGATATCACCGGATCGATCGAAAAACCCACCGGAGACACGGTCACGCCGACCGCACTCATCCTCCTGTATAACCGCTCAGACCAGCTCATTGATGTGGACCTGGGTCACACCACCTCCTCCTCGACTCCCCGGGCTATCGTCTCGTTCCAGGCCTCGACCCCGCGCCTGCTTGATCTCATCGATCACTATGAAGTTCTGGCATTTTCTGACAAACAATAGATCACCCCAAACCATGAAGCCTGCCTGGAACAGCTGTCCAAAAATCAGTTCCATGCAGACCGGAGTTCGCGCACCGCAGACACAAAAGGCTATTGAGTGGCATACTTCAATAGCGCTCTAAACACATCACCCTGACTTACGATGCCTGTCAGTCTGCCGGACTGATCCACCACGGGCAGCCGTCTGACCCGGCGGGCAGTCATGAGTGCGCACGCTTTGATGGTCTCTGTCTTCTCCTCTACGGTAACCAGCGTGGTGGTCATGACCTCCCTGGCCAAAAGACCTTCCACTTCCCCCTTTTTCATCCCGGTCAGATCCCACTGCATACCTGATACCGGGTCTTCCATGAACTCCCCATAACTCGGAAAAAGACGCCTGAGGATGTCCTTTTCTGAAACTATCCCGACCAGTATGCCTTGTGCATCAACGACCGGAACACCGGAAAAACCATGCTGAACGATCAGGTCGATGATGTCGTGGACAGAAGTTTCAGGACGGACGCTCTGTACGGTACGGTTCATAATGCTTGAGACGATCATGGGTGCTCCTCGCAATTACGGGGCTAAATAACACTATCTGATCTGAATGGTATACCCACATCGGCAATCACGCAATTTTGCCGTTCACTCCCGCAGCCCCATATGCTACAATGCCTCAGAAATCCATTAGGATGCGTGTATGCCAAACAAAATGCTGAAAATTACCCTGGCAGCAGTAGCTGTCTGCCTGCTCCCTGTATTCGCGCATGCTGAAACACAGGTCGTTTTGGTCGCGACTGACGATGCTTCCGTGACGAGTACCGCAGCCGACCAACCAAACGGCAATGCCGAATCTCTCGTTTTAGAATACAAAGCGGGTGAAAATAACCGCCAGAGCATCACCTACCTCTCGTTTGATCTGAGCTCCATACCGAAAAACGCTGTTGTGACCCGGGCCAGACTGACGCTCTTTGCGAGCAGCGTCTCTGAGCTCAGTGAAACGGTCATCCAGCTGAAAGATGTGCAGGATTCCTGGACTCAGTCCACCCTGACCTGGAATACAAAAAAAGAAACCGGTATTACCCGCGCCGCCGCGACCATCCATGCTTCCGACAGCGGAGAATTTATCACTTGGCCGGACAACCCGACCCTGAGCCTCACGGACGACAAACTGACCGCGCAGATCAATCTGTATGTCCGCTCCTCGGTCGATCAGTTCAGCTGCGCGCTGGTAGGCCCGGCACCGGAGGTTTCACCTGATTACACTCTGACTTTTGTCAGCACCGAAGACGGAACAGAGCCTGATCGTCAGCCACGTCTCGTCGTCACCTATGACCAGCCAGGACCGAAGATATCAGGAGTGACCGCTACAGATATCACAGACACTGCCGTGACGATCTCCTGGGTCACGGATGAGGTCGCAGATTCTCTCGTACGCTATGGCGAAAGCCCCTCGGTCGAAAGTTCCCAGGGGAGTTCAGCGACCACGACCCAGCACAGCGTCAAACTGACCAGCCTCAAACCACGGTCAGACTACAATTTCCGGGTAGAATCCACGGACAAGAATGGTGCCCTGACATCTTCTGACCTCCAGACCTTCACCACTATCGCCACCCCTCCCCCGACCAATGATGTTGAAAAAACAGCAGCTGAAGTTCCCGATCCCAAAGCCGCCGATACGACAGCCACCGACCCGGCCAGGCAGCCTGCAACACAGAAAACCACCCAGCAGCCGATCAGTACCCCTGCCACGACCGCTCCCAGGAACCAGTCAGGCGAGCTGCTGCTCTCCGAGTCAGATACCGATACCACACCCAAGAAAAACGCGATCGATGCGGTGAAGAAATGGGCGGTCACGTTCCTTCCGTTCATAGCCATCATCGGATTCTTCATCCTGATCTTCCGGTCATCTATCAGCGGTTACGCCGAGACGAATACCCCGGGATTCAAGCCTCCTGTTCCTCAGGACCCGCAGTTCCGGGCCCCGGCGCCTCCGCCGATGCAGGCTCCACCTCAAAAGCAGCCACCACCTGAAGCGCCGGCCTGTTATGACTATCCGACACCTCCCATGCCTGCGCCGCAGCAGCCGGTACAACCACCTCCTACGCAGCAGCAGCGACCGATGTCCACACAGCCGCCCCGGCCTCAGGTAGTCCGCCTGACACCTCCACAGCTGAAAAACCGTCCGCCGGTCCTGGACCTGAAGAAAAAACAGAACTAGCTCTTCTTTTCGTCAGTCTTTTTTGAGGACACTGCATCCTTCTTGACCGGAGCTGTGTCCTCTTTTTTTTCAGTATGCCCGGTATGTTCCTTCTTAACCTTGTCCTTTGGACGGTCTGCGGTCTTCTTATGGTCATTACTGTAGAAACCGGTCCCCTTGAAAACTACCCGGGGGGCATGAATGATCTTCTTTATCTTTCCACCGCACTCAGGACAGCCCTCAGGCACCGGATCAGAAAAATCCTGCCACAACTCAAAAACGTGGCCACAGGCAACGCACTGGTATTCATAGATCGGCATACCGCTCTCTTTTTACCTATTTGAACAGACGATCCAACGCTTTATCCGCAAGCGGGGCTATATCCCCCTCCATGTCGAGGTCCAGCGCCCGCTGATAGACTTCTTTGGACTGAGAGGTCAGATTTTTCTTTTCGTACAGAGCACCAAGATTCAGATAGGCAGCGGCCAGAGAGGGGTCTAGTTCGATAGCTCTGTTCAGCTCGGTTTCCGCCTGCTCCAAACTGTTATTCTCCACCAGCGCCCAGCCGAGCAGATTGTGCAGCTGTGCATCCCCATCATTGATCTGGATTCCCTCGGTCGCGACCGCAATGGCACCTTCCCCGTCCTTTAGATACTGCAGCAGCACATAGACCAGGGACCGACGGGCCGACAGACTGGTCGAGTCGACTTCGAGCGCTTTGCGATAGGCTTTGGCAGCTTTTGAATATTCAGCAGAAGATCTCAGGACATGCCCCAGACTGTAGTAGGCATCAAAGGTGGTAAGCCCGAGATCGATGGACTGTTCGTATGCCCTGACCGCTTTGGCCCATTCCTGCTGATAAGCGTAGACCTGGCCCAGGTAATAGAGCGACAGACCGTCAGGCCCGCTGCCCAGTTCGACACTGCTCTCGAGTTCTTCCAGAGCCCGCGAAATGTCGCCGAGCAGAAAATATGAGTACCCGAGATAGTAGTGCGCACTCTGGTAGTCAGTCTGTTCTTCTGCCACTCCCTTCAGGTACGGGAGAGCAAGCGAGGGAAGGGCCTGTTCTATGTACATGACTCCATACATCATGTCTTTTGTCATCTGGTCAGGAGTATTTTCGATCTCATCCAGATGTACAAGTGCGGTCTGGCTTTTGGCCACCAGAGACACGTCGTTCGCGAACGACAGTGCCAGAGGCACGTTGATCGCGATCGACAGTGCCAAGGGCGAAGCAGACTGTAATGTTGAGATCTGCTCCAATAGCCGTCTACCCTCCTTCAGGTCTCTGCGCGCGACGAGCAGACCGAAGTAGTGCAGGGAGAGGAGGTCCGCAGCATCAGCAGATACAGCCGCGCTGAACGAAGCCTCGGCCTCAGGAAAAAGAGACAGCCAGAGGAAAGCAACTCCTCGTTCAGCTTCGACCTTGCCGCGCTCAGTGAGCGCATCAGCTGGAAGCTGATCCAGCGCTTTCGACAGATAATCCCTGGCATCCTCCCAGTACCGGAGCTCGTTGTAGATCACCCCCAGGCGGTATAGTATCTCCGGATTGCCAGGGTCCAGCTGATCCGCAAATTTCAATTCCTGTTCCGCCTCGCTGTAGCGGTTCTTCAGCTGATAGAGCTGTCCGATCCGGATCCGCGCCAGAGGGTCCAGAGGATCGATCTGCACCGCCTGTTCATAGGCTGCGAGAGCCTGGCTGTATTTCTGCTCACCATAGAGCTGATCGCCCTGCTCGATATAATCGTAGTAGGTCAGCTGCTCGACGGCATCGGACTTCGCCGCAGGGAATACGAACCGCCCCACCCAGGAAAGCCCGATCCCCAGGGCGATGAGCAGCAGTACGCCGGTTAATTTATACACCAGAGATCTCATACGGTATCACTCGAAATACTGTTGATCTGTTTTTCTATCAGTTCTTTCTGCTGGAGCAATGATTCCCGTTTGGCTTTTTCCTTGGCTACGATCGCCTCCGGCGCCTTCCGGACGAAGGACTCTGATCCCAGCAGTTGATCCAGCCGCTGAATGCCGGCAGAGATCTGTCCGAGCTCAGACTGGAGGCGCATCAGTTCTTTGGCCCGGTCGATCTCCTCGGTGAATTTGACCGTGACATGGAGCCGACCCTCGATGAACTCTACCATACCCTCTTGCGAGCTGATTGTACTGCCGATGGAAAAGGTATTCAATCCGGCCAGCCGTCGGAAGCTGGGCTCCATGGCCTCGAAAAATGCTATCTGCTTTGACCTGACAGGCAGCGTGAACACCACATCAGCCTTGGCCCGGGCAGTCAGCCCCGATTCTATACGCAGATTTCTGATCTTCTGGATAGCAGAGCGCAGATGGTCCATGTTCTGCTCGACATCTTTGTCGCAATCAAACGGGGCCGGCTTGGGCCAGGGGGCATTGACGAGCAGCGGGTGGGCCGGGTCTTTTTCACCCAGAGAGCCCATCATCCGGTTCTGCTGACCCCAGAGCTCCTCTGTGATGAACGGGATATAGGGATGGAGCAGCGAAAGGATAGATCTCCATACCGAGACCATGGTCTGGAACGCGGCAGCCCGGGTCGTGATCTCGCTCGAATCGAGATTGAGCTTGCTCATCTCCAGGTACCAGTCGCAGAAATCATTCCAGACGAAATCATAGAGTTTGGAGCCGGCTTCGCCAAAATTATGCACCTCGAGGAGCGTCGTCGTTTCCTTGACCACCTCATGCAGCCTGCTTTTGATCCAGCGGTCGGGCAGGGACAGGGCCGAAGGTTTGACCTCGACTGAGACCAGCTCGCGATAAAAAGCTTCGTCGCGGGAACTCATGATGAAGCGGGCAGCATTCCACAGCTTGTTGCAGAAGTTACGGTATCCGGTCGTCTTTTCTTCCGAAAATTTCATGTCGTTGCCGGGGGTCAGATTGAGCAGGAAAGAAAGTCTCAAGGCATCAGCCCCGTAGATCTGGACCATGTCCAGAGGGTCCACCACATTGCCGCGGGATTTGCTCATTTTGTTCCCCTGGGCGTCGCGCACGAGACCGTGGAGATACACGGTGCGGAACGGGATATCATTCATCAGACCTTCCGAAAGCAGCACCATACGGGCGATCCAGAAGAAGATGATGTCGTATCCGGTCTCCATGAGATGGGTCGGGAAGAACTTCCTGAGGTCGTCGGTCTCCTCAGGCCAGCCCAGCGTGCTGAACGGCCACAGACCTGAACTGAACCAGGTATCGAGCGTATCAGGATCACGGGTAAGATGGCTCCCACCGCAGCGGGGACAGGACTGAGGTTCTTTTTCAGCCACAACCGTATAAAGCGGCGCATCGTCGCCATCAAGTTCCGGCTTTGATGCCTTGAGCTTGTCCAGACAGTCTTCGCAGTACCAGGCCGGGATCTGATGTCCCCACCACAATTGCCGCGAAATGCACCAGTCGTGAAGATTGTTGATCCAGTGAGTGAACACTTTCGTGAAGCGGTCGGGAATGAATTCTATGCGCTCTTCCTTCATGACCTGTATCGTCTTTTTGGCCAGCGGCTTCACATTGACGAACCACTGGGTCGAGATGAAAGGCTCGATAACCGTCGAACAGCGATAGCAGACGCCGATGCTGTGCGCATAGTCCGCAGTTTTCTCCAGAACCCCTTCGGCCTGGAGCTGCTTGACCGCCTGCTTCCTTGCTCCGGTCACCTCGAGACCGTCAAAGGCTCCCAGGCCCGGCTTGATGGTGCCGTCTTCCCTCAGGATATTGATGAGGGGCAGGCTGTGCGTCTGACCTATCTCATAATCTGTAAAATCATGGGCCGGGGTGATCTTCAGGGCACCGGTCCCGAACTCCATGTCGACCCTCTTGTCCGCGATCACCGGGATATCCCGTCCGGTGAAGGGCAGGCGGACTTTTTTGCCGACCATTTTCTTGTACCGGGGATCATCCGGGTGGACCGCCACTGCCACATCACCGAGGATGGTCTCGGGACGCACGGTGGCGATCGTGAGGAACATATCGCTCGACTGAGGATGCGATACCGGATACCGGACATAGTAGAGTTTGCTGTCCTCATCCCGGTGATCTACTTCGTCATCCGCGAGCACGGTCTGACACCGCGGGCACCAGTTCACCAGGTATTTGCCCTTATAGATCAACTTTTGTTTGTACAGCTCCACAAAAGCGCGGTTGACCGCCTGATTGGCCCGCTCGTCCATAGTGAAGCGGGAACGGGACCAGTCGCAGGAAGCGCCGAGTTTACGAATCTGGTTATTGATGATCTGACCGTATTCGTTCACCCAGGTCCAGACGCGTTCGAGGAACGCCTCGCGGCCCAGGTCATGCCGGGTGAGACCTTCTTTTTTGATCTCCTTTTCCACCACATTCTGGGTGGCGATGCTCGCGTGATCGGTCCCCGGGAGCCAGAGCACCGCCCTGCCGCGCATCCGGTAGTAGCGGGCAAAGAGGTCCTGGATGGCGACGAAGATCGCATGCCCCATATGGAGTTTGCCGGTGATATTGGGCGGCGGCATGATGATGCAGTAGGGCTCACCCTCAGGATTGACCTCGGGCCGAAAAGCTTCGTTCTCTTCCCAGAGCCGATAGATCCTGTCTTCTACGTCGCAGCTTGCATAAATTTTTGCCATTGGTTCCATTGCCTGCCCCCCTGACTAGCCGGCGACCCGGAAAAGACCGTATACCGCCACAAAAACAAC
>MNZT01000120.1 GCA_001873755.1 Candidatus Wirthbacteria bacterium CG2_30_54_11
ATATCGAACGTGACGTCCGGACTCTCACCCAGATCGGGAATTTGGATCTGTTCCAGCGTTTTGTGAAGCTATGTGCCGCCCGTTCCGGCCAGATCCTCAATCTTTCATCACTGGCATCTGACGCGGGGATCTCTTCCCCTACGGCCAGAGCCTGGCTTTCGATCCTGCAGACGAGCTATCTGGTCTTCCTGCTGACCCCGCATGCTCGCAATTTTTCCAAACGTCTGATCAAAGCGCCAAAACTGTATTTTCTGGATACCGGACTTCTGTGCTATTTACTTCGTATCCAGAAATCCGGCGATCTTATGACCCATGCCCAGAGGGGTGCGATCTTTGAATCCTGGGTAGTTTCTGAGCTGTACAAATATTTCATCCATCGCGGAGAGCAGACACCACTCTATTTCTGGCGGGATCAGACCGGGCATGAGGTAGATGTACTGGCTGAAATAGGGGATACCGTGCTTCCGATCGAGATAAAATCCGGTCAGACCCTCGCCGGGGACAGTTTCAAGGGGTTGTATTACTGGTTGGGACTGGGCGGTAATGAAGCTTCAAAAGGCATGCTGGTCTATGCCGGAGACAGCTCCTATGAGCGACAAAATATTTCCGTGCGGAGCTGGTGGCAGCTGCCCTGAACCGCCCGATTACGGAACTAGATCCATTGTTTTTTTGCTTCCCGCCTTTGGCGAGGCTCCGCTTTGCGAGACTCGTCGCAGCGACGGTCGCCCATATGGGCGGCGTTGATCTATTGCTTCTTGATCCACTTCACGATGCCGTCGCACAGTTCGGATTCTGCATTGATGAAGCTGTGGCTGGTGTTGGGAATGTGCAGGGTTTCGGTCGGGGCGCCTGTTGTATGTTCGGCACAGATCTGCAGGGCTTCGTGCGGGTCGATCCCGAAGGAGAAGTCGGTTTCCGGTTCGACGTAGAGCGAAGGGATCTTTACCTGGTGGAGGGTGTCGTATGTGCTTTTCGGGTCAGAGAATGAAAATATCTGAGCATTGCCTTCAGGATTGCCATAGCTCCAGAACGTCTTGGCGCTGGCGTAGGCTCCGGCCCACATGAGGATCGGCATGATGCGGTCGCCCTGGCCTGATTCCACCAGCGCTTTCGCAAGTTTCAGATTGTCTTCGTAGTTTTCGACATAGGCGTTGAACTCGAACAGCAGGTCAGAGCAGCAGATGTTGATGAGCCCGGTGATACGGTCATCGTGGGTCTGGATGTGATAGTAGATGCACCTGTGGGGAAGCGAATGACCCTGGAGGTAGATCCGGCGGTAGCCATGACTGATGGCGAGGTCGACGAAGGGCTCGATGTCCTTCAGGCAGTCTTCGAACACATCGAGCGCAAAGCCGTACCGTTTGAATTCAAATCCGGCCGGGGTCTGCACGAGCGACTCGGACATGTAGTCATGGCAGCGCTGGTTCACGGTGAGGAAGGCGATACCTTCGGCGGTGAAGCGCTCTGACATCGAGTAGACGAAACGGTTGGTGATGAAGTTGCCTTCTTTGCCATGAAAATGCAGGACGATCGTGTCGGATCTGACATCAGGCTCAAAGAGCAGTCCATGAAGTTCGACTTTGTCTTTACTTAGAGTTCGCAGCCACTTAGTTTGCATGGGGTTTCCTTTCAGAGCATGACCGGATTTTTGCCACCGGTGAACATGATCCTGTTGATGAGCGTAAATATATAGAGAAAGGTAGAATATCCGGCCGAGGTGTTCAGATGCTTGCCGCCCGGGATGAGCTGGAACTGGACGTTCAGGAAATTGGCCAGGATCTTGCCTTCCTGGGGCAGGTAGCTGCTGAGCTTGCCGCGCAGTTCTTCGGTCAGGGCAAAAGGGACATAGGGGTCATTGTCCGAGGAGACCACGTAGAACTCCCGGCAGGAGCGTTTGATCCTCGGCCAGTCAAAGGGGCCGTCGATAAGCGAGGCATTGACCGAATCAAATTCCTGGATCCCGATCCGTCCGAGGAAGCCGGAGACAAAAATACTGGCTTTGACCTTGACCTCCAGCTGCTGCAGGAGGTGAAGTACAAAAGCCGGGCCGCTGGAATGGGCGACGAAGATCGTGTTTTCGTCCACGGCGGCTCGATAGGGCTTGAATACTTCCAGCCAGTTCGGGAGGTTCTGGTGGATCGGTTTGAGAGTGGGGTTGGCCTTGAGCTGCTTGGAGAACGATTCGTAGTCCTCGATGGGGAAAGTCGGAGTGATGACCTCATGGCCGCAATTGACGAGCTGGATCTTCAGCCAGGGAAACCAGTTCTCCCCCGGGTTGCCAAATGATCCGTGGATGATGAATATCTTCATCGCTTCTCCATGCAGTGCTGCTAAAATTCTCCTGCATTGTAAAGCAGAGAGGAGAGCGCCGCAAGGCTGGGTGAGGTCTCCGTGTTGCCAGAGCCGGTTTTATTTGTTAGCATACAAGGGCACTTTGACATGCGGGTGTAGTTCAGTTGGCAGAATGTCTGCTTCCCAAGCAGAAGGTCACGGGTTCGAGCCCCGTCACCCGCTCCAAAATCGCAGCGATTTTGGAGCGAGGCTCCGCAAAGCGAGACTCGTCCAAAGGACGGTCGCCCTTCTAGGCAGCCCGCTTTCAGAAATTCCCTCCCACCTCCCCCTTGGCAGGGGGAGAGCAGCCCAATGCCAATGTAGCTCAGTTGGTAGAGCAACGGTTTCGTAAACCGTGGGTCGTCGGTTCAATTCCGACCATTGGCTCCAGCCCGCCGCAGGCGGGCTGCCCACCGTAGCTCATTCGGCGTAGGCGGGCAAATTCCCTATTCTCTGCTTCGGCTGGCAGGCCACTAAATAGCGATGAGCACTGAGCGGTGAGCTCTGGGCTTTTTTGATCAGATACAGTTGAGTTCCGCTCAAAGCCCAAAGCTCAAGGCTCAAAGCTAATTAGCCAATTAGAAAAGGCAGATGACATGTGGATCACACTGGGCATCATCGCAGTCGTCATCGGGTTCATCTGGATCACTTACAACGGGCTGGTCACCGCACGGCTTCGGGTCAAGGAATCCTGGTCGGGAATTGATGTACAGCTGAAACGCCGCTATGACCTCATCCCCAACCTCGTGGAGTCAGTCAAGGGCTATGCTTCACATGAGAAGACTGTTTTCGAGAATGTCACCAAGGCCCGTACGGCGGCCATGTCAGCCGGCAGTGTCGCCGAGCAGGCCGATGCCAATAACATGCTTTCCGGTACCCTGAAGACCCTGTTCGCCGTTGCCGAAGCCTATCCCGATCTGAAGGCACAGGCCAGCTTCCAGCAGCTCCAGACCGAGCTGTCCGATACCGAGAGCAAGATCGCCTATGCCCGTCAGTTCTACAATTCCAATGTGCTGAGCTACAACACGCAGATCCAGGTTTTCCCGGCGGTGATTTTTGCCGGTATGTTCGGCTTCAAGGCCGAAGAGTTCTTTGCCGCCGAAGAAGCAGCCAAGGAAGCGGTCAAAGTCAGCTTTGCCGATACTCCCAAAGTCTAGTTTTTCGTCCGGGATCGTAGGGGTTCACTTCAGAGAGCCGGTATCTGGTGAAAGCCGGCACCACACCCTGACCCGCCCCGGATATCATGAGCGTAGTCGAATGATCGGGTAGCTCCGTTAGAAGCCATAGAGCATAACTAAGGTGGTACCACGAACGACCTCGTCCTTTCACAGGAACGAGGTCGTTTTTTTTCAGGAGGATTTTATGTCAGCGTACAAACGGGTCGTCGTGAAGATCGGTTCGAGCAGCCTGGTCAGCAAAGCAGGGCTGATCGACCTGCCGGCTATGGCGCGGTTTGTGCAGGAATTGAGTCAGCTCCATGCCGAAGGGCTGGAGGTTGTCTTTGTCAGTTCGGGTGCGGTGGCTTCGGGCAAGGGTAAAGTAGACCTGGAGCCGCGCTATCAGGCAAGCCGGAAGCAGATCCTCTCCGCAGTCGGTCAGAGCGTGCTCATGCAGAAATACAGCCAGTTTTTCAGCGAGTACGGTATTACGGTCGCGCAGATGCTTTTGATCCGGGAGGACCTTGAGGACCGGCAGACCTATCTGAACGCCAGAACCACTCTTCAGGGGCTGCTCCATCACCGGGTGCTGCCGGTCATCAACGAAAATGATGTGGTGACCGCCGGTTCGTTCGGCGGCAACGACATGCTGGCGGCGGCAATCGCCGGTTTGGTAGACGCTGACCTTCTGGTGCTGCTTACCGATGTCCCAGGATACTATCAGAAATATTCGTCTGATGTTGCTCCTGAAGCGTACCTCAGAGAGCTTTCTCCCGAGGCGGTCGAGGTGGAGCTTGGCGTCAAGAGATCTTCTTCGTCATCCGGACTGGGTACAGGAGGTATCACTACCAAGCTGGAGGCCATGAGCCTCGCTGCTTCATTTGGCATTCCTTCGGTCATCGCTCAGGGCAAATCAGCTGGATTGTTGAAGAAGGTCTTGTCAGACGAAGCTGATACCGGAACCTGGTGTCGGTCAGTCGTGTCCCGGCTTGAATCCCGGAAGCGATGGCTTCGCTACGGCAGCAAACCTGTGGGTGAGATCAAGGTTGATGATGGAGCAGAACAAGCCCTTCTTCATCATGGCACCAGCCTCCTGCCGATCGGGGTGGTACAGGTGAACGGGACCTTTGAGCGGGGAGATCTGGTCTCCATCGTTTCGGGCAGCACCGAAGCGGTCATCGCTCTTGGTCTGGTCAACTGTTCTTCTGATATCGCCAGACTGATCCAGGGCAAAAAGTCTGCTGATATCAAACAGACCGTGGGGAGTTTTTCTCTGGAAGAGCTGGTCCATCGGGACAATCTTGTTCTTGTCTGATCACAAAGGATCGTAGTATGGACATCAAACAACTGACAACGAGATCAAAAATTGCAGCACAGCAGATGCTGTGTTCGACTTCGGCGCAGAAGGACCAGTGTCTGGATATCCTGGCGCAGAAGCTGGTGGAACGAAAGGCCGAGATCTTCGCTGCCAATCAGGAAGATGTCCGGCAGGCAAAGGCGGCCGGCAGGTCAGAAGCGTTCCTCGGAAAACTGATGGTCAGCGAGAGTTCGTTCTCTGCCATGTCAGAGGGACTGTCGGTCATCCGACGACATCCTGATCCGGTAGGCCAAATTCTTGATTCAAGAGATTTGAACTGTGGTGCTCATTTGGACAAGGTCTCTGTCCCTATCGGAGTGATCGGCGTGATCTATGAATCCCGGCCCAATGTCACCATCGATGCCGCAGCGCTCTGCCTGAAATCGTCGAATGCGGTCATTTTGAAAGGCGGTTCGGATGCTCTTGCTACCAATCGGGTCCTGGCTTCTTGCCTCCTCGAAGCTGTACAGGAGAGCGGGCTGCCAGACTTTGCCGTGCAGTTCATCGATTCCGCTGACCGGGCTTTGGTTCTGGATCTTCTCCATCAACATGCTGCGGTCGACCTGATTATTCCGCGGGGAGGCAAAGAGCTCGTCGAGTTCGTCAGGTCCAATTCGCAGATACCAGTACTGTCGCATGCCGAAGGACTTGATCATCTGTACATCGACCGGAGTGCGGACCGCTCGATCATCTCGTCGGTGATTCTTAATTCCAAGACGCAGAACCCCGGGGTCTGTAATTCGCTCGATACCATCCTCATCCATCGGGACATTGCAGCTGAGGTGCTGCCTCTGCTGGCTTGCGACCTTTGGAAAGTGTCCGTGCAGCTGCGGTGCGATGAAGAGAGCTATCAGATACTTGCTCGGTCATCGGATCAGGAGCTGTTGCATAGATCAACAGATCAGGATTTTGATACTGAGCACTTGGCTCTGATCGCCAACGTGGCGGTCGTCGGTTCGGTCGAAGAAGCTGTCAGCTTCATCAATCAGCATGGTTCTCAGCACACCGAGGCTATTTTAGCCACAGATGAGTCGGCGATTACTCTGTTCACCCAGGCCGTCGACGCGGCAGCGGTCATGGTCAACTGTTCTACCCGGCTCCATGACGGAGGCGTGTTCGGCATGGGTGCAGAGATGGGCATCGCTACCGGCAAGCTGCACGCCCGGGGTCCGGTCGGACTGAGGGAACTGTGTTCGTATCGATATGTCGTTCGAGGTCAAGGTATACTTCGTACTTAGTGAGGGGCAGCGGTAATGGATATTAATTCAGTCAGGATCGGCATCATCGGCGTAGGGAACATGGGTTCGGCGATCGCCCGGGCACTGCTTGAACACAAGGACCATGCTCCGGCCAGGGTTATTCTTTGCGAGTCGTCACTGGAGCGGCTGGAGCCTTTCCGTTCATATCCTGCCGTGCATATCGCGTACGATCTGCGGGATGCCCTGCTGGAAGCGGATGTCGTGATCGTGGCGGTCAAACCGCAGGAGATCAAGTCTCTGTTGAATGCTATCCCAGAGGTATCTTCATCTAAATTGTGGCTGTCGATCGCGGCCGGAGTGTCCATCGATTCCTATCGGACTTTGCTCAGGGCATCTGACCTGAAGATCGTCCGCGCCATGCCCAATACTCCGGCCATGGTCGGTCAGGGGATGACCGGCTGGACCGCCAGCGCTTCGGTGACCGCTGAAGAAAAGGAGCTTATCCGTGCGATCCTTAGCTGTTTCGGCTGTGAGATCGAGGTTCCTTCAGAAAGCGAGATCGATATGGTGACCGCCATCTCCGGCAGCGGGCCTGCTTACTTTTTCCATCTGGTCGAACTGCTTGCAAAGAGCGGGACCGAGCTCGGGTTGTCCATGGAAGAAAGCACCATGCTGGCCACAGAGACCTTCATCGGAGCTGCCGCACTGCTTCGCTCTACCGGCAAAACTGCCGAAGAGCTTCGTCTGCAGGTCACCTCCAGGGGAGGAACGACTCATGCCGCCATCACCTCCTTCACCGAGCAGCATCTCGGCGAGATCATCTCACAGGGGGTGAAGGCATGTTATCTCAGGGCAGGACAACTGGGCAAAGAAGCCTCGTAGCCGAGCCTTTTGAAGCACGGTGTTTTCTGATACAATCTACAAGCTTTATGGAGTCCAGTTATGCGTTATTCGACTTTTTTCCCCAAGACGCTTCGTCAGCCGCCCAAGGATGCCAATGCAGTCAGTTACCAGTTGCTCTATCAGGCAGGGTATGTGCGCGAAAGTACGGCCGGACGGCACTATTTCCTCCCGCTCGGTATCAGAGTGCACAACAAGATCGAAGCCATCGTCCGCGAGGAGATGAATCACGCCGGTGCTCAGGAAATGACCGTCCCTTTCCTTCATCCGCTGGAACTTTGGAAAGAGACCAACCGGACGAGCTCAGCTGGCTTTGAGCTCATGAAGGTCAAGGACCGCCGAGGCGCTGAGTTCGCGCTTGGCGGTACGGCTGAGGAGATGTTCGTCGATGTGGTGCGCAGCATGAACCTGAGCTACCGCGACCTGCCCATGAACCTTTACCAGTTCTCCTCCAAATTCCGCGATGAGATGCGGGCCCGGGGTGGGTTGCTCCGCGTCCGGGAATTCATGATGAAGGACGCGTACTCTTTTGATGTGGACGAGACGGAGTTCAAAAAAGAATATGAAAATATGTCCAATACCTATACCCGCATTTTTAACCGTCTTGGTCTGCCTACCATGATCGTGGAAGCGGACAACGGGTATATCGGCGGTGAGTACTGCCACGAGTTCGTGGTCGAAGGAGAGAGCGGCGAAAGCCGTTTTCTGATGACCGAGGACGGATCGTATGTGGCTCATGAAGATGTGGCCCTGTTCGACCATCAGATGATGAATCCGGATGAGGAGCTCCAGGATCTCGCGATCGTCGATCAGCCCAAATGGGTCTGCACCATGGAACATAATATCAAGCACTACGGCGAACCACCCTGGCGCTATCTGAAAAATGTCGTCTACCGCACCATTGAGGGCGACATTGTCATCGCTTCGACCCGGGGCGACATGCAGATCAATAAAGCGAAGCTTGAACACGTTCTTGGTCTGGTTGGCCAGCTGGAGGATGCAGAACCAGAGGACCTGGAAGCCATCGGCACCCAGACCGGCTATGTGCACAGCTGGGGGCACGAGTTCGTCAAACCCCGGAGGGCAAAGATCTCTGACCGCGACTGCCGGGTGATCTATGTGGCAGACAATGCCTTGAAATATGTCCGCAATTTTATCGGCGGGCAGA
>MNZT01000018.1 GCA_001873755.1 Candidatus Wirthbacteria bacterium CG2_30_54_11
GGTTGGAAAACCCGCTCTGTGGTGTTATCGGGAATTCGGATGAAAACCCAAAGCGCGGGTTTTCCAACCCGCGCCCCGAAATCGAAATCGCAAACGACCTGTGGTTCTGCTGTATGGTTTGCAACCTGAATTACCCTTTGAACGACACATCCAGATAATGCGTGGAACAGGAAATACAAGGATCATACGCCCGCACCAGCATCTCCAGTGCCAGCTCCATCTCCTTCTCGGTCTTCCCTGCTGTGAGCAACTCGGGGACGAGTTTGTCAAAGTCGAGCTGGATATTGGCATGATTCTGATTGGTGGGGATGATGCAGTTCCCGCCGAGGCACATCCCGTCATGGTCATATTCGTATTCGTGGAACAGGATGCCACGGGGCACTTCTGTCGCTCCGGCTCCCTTGCCGTAGCGTGTCGGCTTGACCGGAGGTTCATCACGAAGTCCGGTATTGATCAGACGATCGATCAATTCGACCGCCGTATACGTCGCGTGCACGACCTCGATGAACTGAGCGACCGTATTGTAGTACGGGAGATACACAGGAGCCTTGAAACCAAGCCCCTCTGCGACTCGCTTGGCTTCCGGATGGAGATACTGGTAATTCAAGTTCACGCGAGCCAACGCTCCTGCCATATAACTGTCGAGCTTGTGTTTCGCATGTTTGGCGGTCGATAGCGGGCTGACCCATTCCTGGGCTACCTCGAGATAGTCATCTACGTCGTACGATTCTCTCTGCCCATCGGGCAGCAAGCAACCGATATCTCCATCATAGACCGGATACTCGCCGTCTTTGACCAACGCTACATACTCGGTAGGACGGGAAAACGTCGGGATGTTGGACGCAAGCGACTTGAGCAGTTCGTAGGTGGCCATGGCATCAGGAAGCAATGTCCCGACGAGCTCCTGTTTCAAAGCTTCAAGCTGTTTGACAGTCGGGATCGAGGCAAATCCACCTGCCACTACGCGGGTGGGATGGGTGCTCCGTCCTCCGACCAGGCCAGCCCAATCAGAAGAGATCTTTTTCATGCGCAATGCTCTCTTGACCACATCGGGATGGGTGGAGGCCAGGGGGAAGACCGATTTGGCACCGACCAGATCCGGAGCGACGAGGAAATAGATGTGCAGAAGATGCGAATCAGCATTTTCACCATGCTTGAGCAAGTTTCTGAGCAATACGCTTTGTTCGGTCATGGTCATGCCAAGCGCGTTTTCCGTCGCCCGCACTGAGGACAGGGTATGCCCGACGGCGCAGATACCGCAGATACGGCTGGTGATGCGGGACACCTCGGAATAGTGCCGGCCGCGTATCATGGCCTCGAAGAAACGAGGAGCCTCAGGGACCCGCCATTCACATTTCTCTACCCTGCCGTCTTTGACATTGACCACGATGTTCCCGTGACCTTCCACTCGCGTGAGGTGATGAACATTGATGGCGATATCCGTCATTTCGCGTCTCCTCTGAAATTAGCGGTAAACATCCGCGATTTGCTCTCGGCCCGTTGTCTGGACAGCTTGCCTTTGGATTCAAGCGTCTCCACCAGCGAGTCCTGATTGGCATCCTTTACCATGCCGCGACAGGCTTCGCAGGGAATGCCGTCGGCAGGACAGGGTGCGCCGCAGCCGGCTCTGGCTACCATGCCCAGGCAGTGATCGCCGTCGTCGTAGCGGCAAAGCGTTTCTCTGAGTTTACATTCCACACAGACCGGGTACGACGGCGTATAAACCCTGGCCGTACCGTGTACGATCTGGGAGACGATCTGCACGAATTCGTCGCGGTTCATAGGGCAGCCGGCTACCTCGTAATCCACCTTGATCGCAGCCGAGATCGGCTTCGCGAGCTGGGAGTCGAGATGCGGCATGTCCTTGTCCTTGCCATAAACACAGTCTTTATAGTCATCCATATGATTTTTCAAGGCATTGATACCGCCGGTGACGGCACAGGCGCCATAGGCCACGACCACATTGGAACGAGCGCGGATGTCCTCAAGCCGTTTGCGGTCTTCCTCGCGGGTAAATGATCCCTCGATGAAGGAAATATCGATCTGTTCGGTGGTCTTTTCCGACATGACCTCGCGAAACTCCACCGGTTCGATGAAATTCAGAAGTTCGAAGAACGGTTCGCCGAAGTTGGTCAGCTCGACCTGGCAGCCCTCGCAGGAGGTGAAATCAAACCAGGCGCATTTCAGTTTTGCCATCAGATCGCCTCCTCTAAAGTCTCGATGTCAGAATAGCGCAGAACCGGACCGTCTTTGCAGGTATATATGTTGTTGATCTGACAGTGGCCGCATTTTCCCAGCCCGCACTTCATGCGCCTCTCCAGATCCACATAGATCCTGTCATGAGGGATGCCGATCTTGTCCAGTTCTCTAAGCACGAATTTATACATGACCGGCGGTCCGCAGATGATGACCCTGGTCGTCGGCAGGAGCTCTCCGCACTTGGCGAACAGGGAGGTGATGACACCTACATTGCCTTTCCAGCTTTCGTCAGGGTGATCGACGGTTTCCTGATAATCGACATCGACGGAACAGCGCCAGGCAGAGAGGTCAGCGGTGAACAGCTGCTGGCTGGGGTCGCGGGCGCCGAAAAACAGAGTGAATTTATTAAATTCGGAACGGCGGTCCATGATGTAGCGGATGAGACTGCGGGTAGGGCAAAGACCAAGTCCGGCCGCGACGATCAGGACATCCTGTCCCTTCAGGTCATCCATAGGAAAGCCGTGTCCCAAGGGACCGCGGATCCACATGATATCGCCTTTTTCGAGGGTCAGCAGCGCGGTCGAGACCTTGCCAGCCTTGCGGACCACGAGTTCAAATGAATCCTCGACCGTGGGGGAACTAGAAAGACCAAGGGGAATCTCGCCGAAGCCAAAAAGTCCGGCTTCCACGATCTGGCCCGGATCGTAGACAAATCTGCTACCGTCCTTCATGCGAAGTGTAAAGTGCTTCTCGGTGGCGGTCATCATGGTGGCACTCAGCACCTCGACCTCATGCGGGAGAAAGATATTATCTGGCTGACTCATTGTTTCGCCTCCATGATCGTATTGATGAAAGCGGTCGGATCAGCGATGTCGGCCGTACAGGCTCCCGCACAGCGGCCGCATCCCACACAGGCAGGACCGCCCAGTTTGTCGTTCAGGTAGACCGCTTTGCGCATGATGCGGTGGCGGAACCGGTCGGCCAGGGTCTTGCGGAAGCTTTCCGTACCGCCCTGAACAGACACCTCGGCAAATTCGGAAGTCATGCAGGCATCCCATCTGCGATAGCGGGTACCGCCCTTCTGGTCGATATGCCATACATCCTGCACATCAAAGCAGTAACAGGTCGGACAGACCGTGTTGCAGCTGCCGCAGGAAAAGCAACGGTCGCTCACCTCTTCCCACAGCGGCGAATTCCAGGAAGCGCGGACCTTGGCCTGGATCTCCTGAGCGGTGTTGTTCAATTTCTTGGGGCAGGACGTCAAGGCATCAGCATTAATCTTGTTCGCAGCGTTGGCCTGAATATCTGAGGCGCCGGACAACGACACCAGATTAACCAGTTCCTCGCCTTTGGCGGTCAGGACATCAATAGTATATCCGCCCTCGACCCGAGTCAGGAACAGGTCATGTCCGGTGACCGGCACATCGACGCTGACCGAACCGAAAAAGGCATGCTCATAGTGTTTCTGGACACTGGATCCGACTATATAGGTATGCTCACGATTCGCCAGATAATTATGATCGGCATACCCCTCACGGAACAGGACATCGAGCATGTGGATCGCTTTGATATCATAGGGATGCACACCAAAAAGCACTTTTGCCTGTGGATCAATGCATCCGCGGGCCTCCGTGCCGGTGAAGTGCACGAGATCCTGCTTCGGGGGAAAGAATGCCTTTTTGGGAGGCAGAATGGTCGTGTCATAGTCGAGCCGCACGTCTTTTGCATCTTCAAGTTCGGCGAACACAAAACGCGACTTTCTGGCGACCGGTGCCAGTACCGGGTATCTGGCCATCATGGCCTCCACCCAGGGTCCCAGCCCCTCATCGCGCAGGAACAAAGTCTTCATACATCGCTCCCCTCAAAAGATGGATAAATGCCTGTACGCAACCTTGCAAAGGATACCCCAGATCAGGTCTCCGTGACAAGGACCTGAGAATTGGTTGGTGCAAGCCGAGACCTGCTCTGCAATTGCCCGCACATGTGCCCTCTGCTAAGATACTATCGTCAAATATATGAGGATCCCCCTTGCACGAACTTGGCATCGCCTCAGAGATAGTCTCGGTCGTCACCGATGCACTGAATAATCAGAGCATCGGCAGACCCGTGAAAAAAATACGCCTCACCATCGGCGAGATGCGCCAGATCGTGCCGGACTCGCTGCAATTCTGCTTTGACAGCCTGACCCGGGACACTCTGCTGGAAAACGCCCGGCTGGAGATCAGGCATATTCCCCTGTCTGGTACCTGCTCATCCTGCGGCCGTGAAATCGAATTTACTGAACCACCCTTCCGCTGCCCTGACTGCTCTGGCACGGAGATGCAGATGCAGCACGGATTCGAACTCGATGTGACCTCTTTTGAAGTAGAGGACTAGACTCGGGACATTCCATAGTATTTATAAAATATTATTAGCAATATCTTAGAAAAGGTGTATAATATGCTTCAACACTATAGCAAGTGGTGTAAAGAAGCCTATACCTTAGGGGTGAGACCAGCCATGATCACCATCCTCCACCATCTGAGACATCTGAGGATCACTATCGAGACTACGGTAGTGTTCATTCTGTGGATGGTACTGGGGCAGTGCAGTGCAGCTCTGGCCGCGATCGACCGCGGAGCTCTCCTCACCCTCCATAATCAGGCCAGGACTGCCGCCGGTCTCTCAGAGCTGTCGCTCTCCGACCCGCTCACCACCGCCGCCCAGAACAAAACGAATGACATGCTTGCTGACCAGTATTTTGCTCACACCTCGCCGGACGGTATCACTCCCTGGAACTGGATCCGTGGAGCCGGCTACGTCTATGACGGAGCCGGTGAAAATCTCGCCATCGACTATTTCAGCACCGCTGCCGTCTTCGACGCCTGGATGAACAGCCCCGGGCACCGTGCCAATATTCTGAACGGTGCCTTTGCAGAAGTCGGATTCGGCGTGGCCGAAGGTGAATTCGAAGGTCGTCAGACGACTCTGATCACGGTCACATTCGGTCATCGGGCATCTGCTTCCGACCCCGGCGAAACCTCCCCCCAGACGAACAATCAAAGCACCTATACCCCTACCAGAAATACACCTCCTGCTGCACCTCCCAGAGATACCACCGCCCCTGCCGCTCCCAGTATCCTCATCCCGGCCTCTGATTCACTTCTCTCTACCGGCACCTGCGAGATTACCGGCCAGGCCGAAGCCGGATGCACGGTGAGGATCTATAACGGCGAAAACCTGGTCGGTGAAACCACGGCGGACCAGGACGGCAACTTCGCCGTCAGCATCGAAACTCCCGACGGCGCCTACGAGCTCACCGCCACCGCCACTGACCAGAGCGGCAATATCAGCGAAACCTCTGCCGTCGCCTTTAACATCGACACCGCCGCACCCTCAGTGCCAGCCATCCTCACTCCTGCCACTGACGCGATCCTCTCTTCCGCTACCACCCGGATCACCGGCCGGGCCGAAGCCGGCAGTACCGTGAAGGTCTATGACGGCGATACCCTCGTCGGCGAAACCACAGCTGACCAGACCGGCCAGTTCGCCACCGATATTGAGTATCCCGACGGGTCCTACCAGCTCACCGCCACCGCGACCGACCAGGCAGGTAACCGGAGCGAACGGACCACTGCCGTGGCCTTTACCATCGATACCCTGGCTCCACAGATCAATGCCGCAGCGCCCGTACAGGTATCCCGGGATGTCATGGCCGACCGGAGCTTCCTCGCCCGGGTACAGGTGGCCGAACCGGTAACCGGACTGCAGGCTACCGCACACATAGGAGATGAAGATTTCATCATGCAGCCCAATGAAGCAGAACAGTCTTTTGATCTGACCACCACTGCCACCGCGACCACTACAGAGGGAAACCGGCCGGTGGATGAAACCGCCGCTGCGCCTGCACAAACCGATGAAATGACTATTGCCTTTACCCTCTCCGACACCGCCGGCAACAGTATCGATATCCCTGCGACTACCATCACAGTGCTCGAAAGATATGCTGTCACGACCAGACAGCTACCCATCGAACAGATATTCTGGGAAACGGTGACCGACCCCTCCAACCAGCCTGTGCAGCTGAGTGCCTATGCCGCTGCGCTTCTGGGTCTGGTTGAAGTCGGGTTTGCCGTCTCCCGCGTCAAACCGCTCCCGGCCCTCACCAAGAGGTACCATGCCGTGGCTCAGTACGCCATGGCCGGCATCACTGCCATCCTGTTCATCAAACATTGACAACGTACTGACGTGACTTCCTGCGTCGTGAAAGGAATATAAAAAAACTCTCCCCGGACAGGAGAGTTTTTTTGGGATCAGCAGCTATCCCCGATTTTGAAATTGACCCGATCGATCCAGAAAATATATCATATTAATATACATGTACCCTTAACAAAATGCAAGAAAAAGCATATACTCTTCTGATGCACATGAAACGGTGCATCAGAAAAACCATAAACCAAAACCAATATGAGACGGAAAACATCTCCGCTCAGAAGCAGCATTCAGCGCCTGCTGATCTGTACTTTGGGAACCCTGATCTGCATCACGGCACTCGCCGCCCGACCATCCTGGGCAGCCGATGCTGCTGCCATGATGGCTCTACACAATTCAGTCAGGACGGAAGCCGGATTGGAACCGCTGCAGTCCGACGGCCAGCTGACCTATGCTGCCCAGAAAAAAGCAGAAGATATGCTGACAAACCAATATTTTGCCCATACCTCTCCTGCCGGCGTCACCCCCTGGAACTGGATTAAAAGCTCTGACTATGGATATGACTACGCCGGGGAAAATCTCTCCATCGATTTCGACGACGCTGCATCAGCCTTCTCGGCCTGGATGGACAGCCCGAGCCACCGGGATAATATCCTGAACAGGAATTTCTCTGACATCGGCTTCGGAGTCTCCACCGGGACATACGAAGGACGGGAAACAACCGTCATGGTGGTGATGTTCGGTCACCGCTCGACACCTGCTGCCGATGAAACTCCCCCTGGGGGACTTGCAGGCATGTCCGCCAAACCACCCACCCGTTCACCTCCCAGGGATACCACTTCGCCTGAACCTCCGCATATCAGATCCCCTCTGCCGGACACCTATCTCTCATCCGAACTCTGTGATATCACCGGCGAAGCAGAAGCTCTCTCCACTGTCACTCTGTACAATCACGGGGAGTATTGGGCTGAAACCACTGCCGACCCCGATGGCGCCTTTATCATCCGCGCCGGCTGCACGGACGGCATCTACAGCATCGCTGCCATCGCGGCCGATGCCGCCGAAAACCAGAGCCGAATATCAGAAGCCATCAGCTTCACGGTCGACACGACCGCACCACAGGTCGACCCGGACCAGAGAGAACACTTTTCCAAAGATGTGCTGCAAACCCATACATTCCTCACCCGGATCAGACTCCTGGAACCGGCGACAGGACTTACGGGAAGTGCCCGGATCGGGAATGAAACGTTCAATCTCACCCCGAACGATGCAGAACAGGCACTGGAGCTTCTGGTAACTTCTCCTGACACTTTGGGCGAACTGTCCATTAATTTCACGCTCACTGACGCGGCAGGGAACACCCTCGATCTGCCTGCCGGCTATACGACCGTCATCACCTCGTACGAAAAACCCGCAGCCGAGCTGCCACTGCAAAAGATCAAAGTTCTGTGGGCAGGACTTCACTTTCCTCCCGGCCCGACCGATGCCCTAAAAGTGGCACTCCTGTGCCTTTTCTCTGAATTAAGCGTAGTCGGTACCGCCTTCGCCAGAAAAGCACGAGCCCGGGTCAGGAACTGAATCTGGTCCATCAAGGTCAAAAGGTATAATTATCCCTCCCTTTATGAAAGACCCGTTATACTGAAGTCAAGCAGGGAGTTTGATAAAAGCCGGGTTAAATGGGGTCTGGTTTTTCATCATCCCGAACAGAACATGAAGGAATTTTCTGGCCAGGATATTCATAACTGCTGTGTAATGTTTATGCTTCCCTCGGTAGTAGTCATAGAGTCTTTTGAACGCCTCGTTGTGCTGTTTCAATCCCCAGGCAATACCAAAGAGCGTTTTTCGTAATCCCGGATTCCCTCG
>MNZT01000009.1 GCA_001873755.1 Candidatus Wirthbacteria bacterium CG2_30_54_11
AATCTATGACAAGCCAAAAACGCCGTATCAGCGCCTTCTGGAGAGAGATGATGTTGATCCCGCCAATAAGCGAAAGTTGAGGGCTATCTACGATGAACTGAATCCATTTGAGCTCAAAAGACGGATTGATGACAAACTGGCAAAACTTGTTTCATTAGCTCAACGGAAAGGTGCAGCGTAAGAAATTTCTACCCGCCCCTATGGTGACATTTTTACATGATTTGACACGGCACAAAAGGGAGACTACCTCTCCGGTCGACTCCCTTTGCAGATCAAAAGACCGCAACTCAGTTATTTCTTTGTTCCGCTCTCTTCCGGTCGATCCTTCCCCGGTTTCCTTCGGACAAACAACAGCGCCCCATATCCCACGATCCCTGCCACGACCGCCCCCGCCACATACCAGCTGATATCGATCGCGGTCAGAGTGTCTTCGTCGGTCCCGGAAGGCAGATCCCCGTCATCGATCGTGGTCTCTCCGGTCGCGCTAACGGCATAGTTCTTCCCTCCGAAATTTACCTGCACATTGCCGCCCAACGACAGGTAATCACCCATGACCGGATCAGCCCCGATCAGGTCGAAATAGGCATCTGAATACTGCTGAATAGCGATCGCATCATCAGCGACGAAGTCATTGTCGATCCAGGTATCGTTCTGCAGGTAGAACGTCTTGTCATTTTTCTGCTGAATACGCTGGTTGGTCGCCTCATCAGCCGCAATCGCAGACGGTGCCGCGGCATTGAGCTGCTGGGCCATGCCCTGCGTACCCTGAGCATTGTTGACCGCTGCGCTGCCGGTCTGGCTGGAGAAGTCATACGCAGCCTTGGACTGCGTCCAGAAACCGCGCGATTCCTGCAGCAACTGGTCCTCGGTCTGGTTCATGTCCAGATCTACCAGAAACGAAGTGTACTGGGTGATGATGCCATATCTCTTGCTCAGTCGAATGATCTCATCTACGAGTTCCTGCTCCTCGCCGTTCAGCCGGATCGCATCCATGAGATCGCCGATCCGCCGGGTAGCCCACAGCCGGGGAATGAAGTAGTTCTTTGAATCGCGGCTATCGAAATCAAGTCTATAGGCAAAATCCTTCTGCTCATCCCCCACTCGGCCGCTGAGCACCAGCCCCGCGCTCATGTCTTCCGTGTATTTACCGATCACCACCTGCTGGGAGCCGCGAAAAAAATCAGGAACCTCGCGGGGATACAATTCTGTCGCATGAAGACCGCTGTCCCAGTTCAAGGTGACGTCGGAAAGCACCGGGTTGGCGATCTTGGAATAAAAACTGGAAACCTTGGCCTCAATGCTTTCGTCAGGTAGTACGTACTCGGACACCGCGTTGTTCTGATTGCTGAGCTTGTCCAGAAGGTTGGTGTTCACATCATATCCCACCCCAAAGGTGAACAGTCTCGCCTGCATCGTATTTTTGGTCAGCGTATTGGATATGATCCGATCAATGTCAGTCGTACCGACCGTCGGTAACCCATCCGTGAGAAAGATCACCATCTGAGAACGACTGTCAGACTTGAGCAATCCCATACTGGTATCAAGTGCTGTATAGATATCAGTTCCACCGGCATCAGCGATACTGGCAGCAAAGGTCCGGGCTTCGGTGATCTGCTCAGGTGAAGCGCCTACCAGTTCGCCCGGCTTGAACACCTCGACATCGTCAGAGAACACGACGATATTGAACCGATCGCTGGAATTCAGGTGCGCAAGCGCAAAATCCAGGGCACCCTTGGCCTGCGTGAGCTTGTCCCCGGCCATGGAGCCGGAATGGTCGAGCACGAACACGATATCCTTGGGCTGGATCTGAACGGTATCCGATTCATAATCCGGCGCCAGGAGCAGCATGAAATATTTCTGGCCTTGCTCATCAAACGTCATGACGTCTGCACCGAACGGTTCGTCTGACACCGTATAGTACAGGACAAAGTCAGTGGACGGACGTACCTGTGTCTCTGTATAGCTGACGAACGCCTTCGTATTGCCTTCACGCCGGATGGTGATGATGTGGCTTGGCGAATAGATAGACTTGATCGGCTGCGTGGAATTAATTTCAACCTCTACCGTGACCTCGTCGAGATCCGTTGAAGAAAACTTCTCAGTGTTCAAAGGATAAACATATTTGTAGATCCCGCTTTCCAAGGTCAATTCCTGGGTATAGCCCAGAGTGACCCGTTTTTCACTGTTGGCTTCGATCGGGTAGATCCGGGCCTTGAACAGATCCTGACCAACGTATTCCAAAAGAGCAGGATCTATCTTCTGCCGCACATAATTCTCATAGATCGCCCGTGCTTCGTCGGCGTTCTTCACCTCGCCCAGCAGCTCTTCCCCCTGGACGAACATGGAAAATTCCGAGATCGCGGCATCATCCGGTATGGGGAAAAAGTAGGTGCCCTCCAGATCCCGTCCCGTGGGATTGTAGAACATCTGATCAATAGCAGTCTCGGCGACATTGCCGGTGATGACGGTCGAGACGTGATGGTACCTGACCTCCAGCGGGAACCATTCGATCGGAGGCATCGGACCAGGTCGCGGGTCAATGATGATCATTCCGTCCGCCAGAGCCTCTCGCGGCAGGATGAGTAGGATAAAGCCGAACAAAGCCAACCATTTCTTCATGGCGTGAACTCCCAATAGACTAGATCGCACCTATCCGGTCTGCTGCCTGAGAAATCTCCTGTGCTCTCTGCTCATCGCCTGATTCCTGTAACAGGTTGGAAAGAAGCCGGTAGGATCGCACGACATCATCCTGCACCACGTCCCGGCTTGGCATGTCAGAATTCATCACTTCAAATGTATATCTGCTGATGAATGTGTGAAGCAGATCGATCGCGCTGACTGCCTCTCCCTGCTCAATGTAGATGATAGCCAGGTCATAGTAATACCGGGGACGATTATATCCATCAAGCGCAACTGCTTTTTCATAATCTCTCTGAGCCGATGCGAAATTCTGTTGGCTGGCCTCCAGGTATCCCCGGTTGTAGTACACCCTGCTCGCAGAAGGATCAATTTCGATGGCCACCTTTGCCGCCTCCAGCGCTCGCGAGATGTTCCCCTCAGCCTGATAGAGCCAGGTCAGATTCTGAAAGTACCCGGTATTGAACCGGCCGGCCCACGCCACATCGTCCATCACCCTCTCTGCTCTCACCTGATCACCTGCGGCCCAGGCGTCCCCGGAGACGTCTATGCGCCGATCCACCCAGGTACTGAGACCGATGACGCTGCCTGAGACCAACAGGGTCAGGCCCAGAACACCTGCCCAGACGATCGGCCATTTCCCTTTCGCGATCTTCCTGCCCTTCGGTGCCTTGACAGGTTCTCTTCGGACGAATAGCAAGGCAATGAGCATCACGAGCGTCCAGGCTGCCGCCGGGGTATCAAAATCGAGATCGATCGCGTTATGCATAAGTCCTGCAGCTATTCCTGCCCCAATGCCGACCATCATATACGTCTCTCCTGCGGGTACAGGAGACTTGCCTTCCCTCCAGGCAGACCGGAGCAAACCCGCACCCCTCAGACCGACCGCGACCAGAAACCCACAGACGATCAACAAGCCTGGCAGACCGGCTTCCGCAGCAAACTGCAGGTAGAGATCATGCGGGTCATAGGCAAAATACCTGACGTCCTTCTGGTACTGCGGATAGGCCCGGCCAAAATTCCCCAGCCCCGCTCCGGTGAAGGGATGGGTCATGAAGATGTCGACAGCTCCCTGCCAGAGAGAAAACCGCCCCTGGGTCGAACTCGTTCCCAGTTCTGACGTGCTGCCTGCACGCTGACTTACCGAGGATGGCAGTATCTGCCAACCCGGCGACTGCGTCAGCACCTTGACCGAAAGCAGCGCGCAGGCTGCGAGAACAGTCAGTTTCAGCAAAGCACTCTTCTGTCCCGGGCTTCGCAGCCGCAGAACCAGCACCAGACCCAGCGCAGCGACAACTGCCGCCCAGGCCCCGCGCGAATAGGTCAATATGAGCGCTGTCGCCATCAGCCAGCTCGCCGCCCCCCAGATGAGGATCTGCTCCCGGGTCCGGGCGTAGAGAAGTCCCGAGATCCCAAGAGGGAGGAGAAGAACGAGGTACCCACCAAATGTATTGTGCCAGCCGAACTGGGCGACAATCCAGGAATCAAAGGATCTCTCATTCAATAACTGAAAGAGTCCATACAAAGAGGTGAGAACACCCGAGGCGACGAGGAGACCGGCCAGATGAAAAACCAGACGGCGACGTTCGACCACGAACCATACTGTGAAAAAACCGAGGACATAGACCGAAAGCAGCGACCATTCAGCCACGCTGCCCCAGACGTACGGCGAAAGGAACGAGGCCAGGAGCAGCCCTGCCAGAAGCAGAGGAACGGCAAACACCTTTTTCCCGAGCCCGCTGAACCAGCGGTATCCCTCTCTCGACAACAGTCCGCCCATAAGAGCGGAAAGCAGCACGAGACCCCAGAGCGCCAGCACCCATTCGCTCTGGCGGCTCGTCCATCCCAGGAGCGGATAGATCCCTAGTGCTAAGAGAGGCAGGAAGAAAAGAATCGAACGGATACGAGACATATCACACCCCTTTCCGCCACATTTAACAACAAATAATGCCCGGCGTCTAATCCTGAGGAAAAAACCTGAAAGTGGATTGTCAGTGGTTCCATCAGTGCTATAATGCGAGAGAAACTTACTCAGGTATATCCATGACCAAAACAACCATCACCATCAAGAAACGTACGGCACCGCTTCCACTGAGAGTTGCGGGCAGAGCGGTCTACCGTCTCACCTCTCCCTGGCACCAGTTCCTGCCGCTGACTGACGGTAAGTGGCGCCCCAATACCGACATCGTCGAGACCCCGGAAGCCCTCGTGATCAGGATGGAACTCGCCGGCGTCTCGCGCAGGGATATCTCCATCATGGTACAGTCTGACCATCTAGTGCTGAGCGGCAAACGTAAGGACGCGCTCCAGGAAGAAGCCTGCCGGTTCATCCAGCTGGAGATGAGCTATCATGAATTCGAACGTATCATCGCTCTTCCTGCCCACACAGACCAGGAACATATCTCTGCCGAACTGGAAGACGGCATACTCCTGATCAAGGTCCCCAAGACCACGACCCCGGACAAAACCAATATCATCAAAGTCAAAATTAAGTAACTTAGCGACGCACGCACATGGTCATCGATAGATTGAAATCAAAAATCACGGAAAACCTGGAACAGTTCACCTCAAACGAGATCCAGGAGATACCAGAGGAACTGAGCATCATCCCGCTGAAGGACTCGGTGGTATTCCCTCTCACCGTCTCCCCGATCAAGATTGAGAAAAAAGAATCGATCGAAGCGATCGAACAGGCCATGGGGAAGAACAAGATCATCGGCGTCGTGGCCTTCAGGGAAGGCTCCAAGGAGCACAAGCCTGAAAATCTCTACGGGATCGGCACCGCGGTCCTCATCCACAAAATGCTGAAGATCCCGAACCAGGGACTGGTGCTCATCGTGCAGGGACTGGAAAAAATCCGTATCCAGCAGCTCGTCCAGACCGAACCTTTCTGGCGGGCCAAGGTCGAAATTCTGCCCGAGGAGACCCCCAAGACTGAGCAGTCCGAAGCGCTCATGCGCAACGCGCTGGCCCAGATCCAGAAACTGATCTCGCTCGTTCCCTATCTTCCAGAGGAACTTCAGGTCGCAGCCAGCGAAGTGGATGATCCGCTGAAACTTGCCTATCTAATCGCCTCGCTCATCCGCATGAAGCTCGGGGAAAAGCAGGAAATACTCGAGCTCCCCGACCATGTTTCCAAGCTGAAGAAGTCGGTCTCCATCATGAACCGCGAAGTCGAGCTGCTCGAGCTGGGGTCCAAGATCCAGTCAGATGTCCAGGGCGAACTTGATAAATCCAAGAAGGAATATTTTCTCCGTCAGCAGCTTCGGGCCATTCAGAAGGAACTCGGCGAGGACGATGACGGACAGGCTGAGATCGAGGAACTGACCCAGAAGATCGAAGCCGCCAAACTCCCGGCCGAAGTCTCCGAAGAAGCGCAGAAAGAGCTCAAACGGCTCAAACGCATGCCGCCCTCGGCCAGCGAATACCACGTCATCCGCACCTATCTGGACTGGCTGATCGAGATCCCCTGGTCAGTTCAAACAGAGGACAACCTCGACCTGAAGCAGGCCCGGACGATCCTCGACGACGACCACTATGACCTGAAAAAGATCAAGGATCGCATCGTGGAATACCTCGCAGTGCGCAAACTGAAAAACGACATGAAGGGACCCATCCTCTGCCTGATCGGACCTCCCGGCGTCGGCAAGACCTCGCTGGGAAAATCCATCGCCCGCGCTCTGGGACGCAAGTTCATCCGCCAGTCACTCGGTGGCATGCATGACGAAGCAGAAATCCGGGGACACCGGAAGACCTACATCGGCGCCATGCCCGGCAAGATCATCCAGAGTCTGAAGCGTGCCGGGACCAATAACCCGGTCTTCATGCTCGATGAGATTGACAAGATCGGGCAGGATTTCCGGGGAGACCCCTCCTCTGCCCTGCTGGAAGTACTGGACCCCGAACAGAACAATACCTTCATGGACCACTACCTGGGCCTGAACTTCGACCTGTCCAAGGTGCTGTTCATCGCCACCGGCAACAGTGCCGACACTATCCAGAAACCGCTTCTCGACCGTATGGAAGTACTCTATCTCAGTGGCTACTCGCTGGAAGAAAAAATGCACATCGCCCAGAAGTATCTGGTCCCCAAACAGATCAGAGAGCACGGACTTGATGCTGCCAAAGTCACTTTTTCTGAAGACAGCCTGAAAAAACTCATCGGCGCCTATACCCGGGAATCCGGGGTACGGAACCTGGAAAGAGAGATCGCCAATGTCTGCCGCAAGATCGCGACCCGGGTAGCCACCGGCAATAAGCACGCTATCGCCATCACCCCCGCCAGGATCGAGAAATTCCTCGGACAGGAAAAAGTAACACCCGAAGTCGCCCAGCGCACCTCCAAAGCCGGAGTAGCCACCGGTCTGGCCTGGACCCCCAGCGGAGGAGAGATCCTCTTCATTGAAGCGACGAAGATGCCCGGCGAAAAAGGTTTGATGCTGACCGGCCAGCTCGGCGAGGTCATGCAGGAATCAGCCAAAACCGCGCTCAGCCTCATCCGGTCCCGAGCTGCCGCACTGAAGATAGATCCTGATTTTTTCAAAAAAATGGACCTTCATCTCCATGTCCCGGCCGGCGCCATCCCGAAGGATGGCCCCTCTGCCGGTATCACCATGGCCACTGCGCTCACCTCACTTCTGCTCGACCGCCCGGTGAACAAGGACATCGCCATGACCGGGGAGATCACCCTGAGCGGACTGGTGCTGCCCATCGGCGGACTGAAGGAAAAAACCCTCGCCGCCAAACGGGCCGGCATCACCACCCTCATCGTGCCGAAGAGGAACAAAAAAGATATCGACGAGATCGACAAAGAGCTGCTCAAAGGCCTCAGATTCATCTTCGTGGACACCATCGAAGAGGTCCTCAAGCACGCTCTCCTGTCCCCGGTCGCTGCTCCGGCGAAAAAAGCCACTGCTCAAACAAAGAAAACTGCAGTACAATCGGTGCGAACGAAAAAGCCAGTCAAGGCTTTACGAACCAAATAATGCAGGAAAGCCTATGAACTCTTCACGGATCACCATCTACTCCACCGACCACTGTCCTGAATGCCAGAAAGCCAAAAACTTCTTCAGCCAGCGCGAGATAGCGTACCAGGAGATCAATGTCTCCCACGACATAGCCAAGCAGCAGGAAATGATCATCCTGACCAACGGCCATCGCCAGGTCCCGGTGATTAAGGTCGAGGACGAACTGGGAAAACTAGAGGTGCTCAAAGGCTTCGATATCACCAGGGTGAGTTCACTTCTGGGTTTGGCCTGACACACGGGATCCTCTTTCAACTGGAATTCAAAAAGACTCCCTGTTCGCAGGGAGTCTTTTATTTCTTGCTAGCCGGATGTACCCCGAATTTGATTCCCATTTAAGCACTACGTGTAAAATCATGGGACTGTCGCCAACAAGGCATAAATATGAGAAAATGCATGAGGAAAAATCTACAGGAGAAAACCCATGCAAAAAGAACAAAAACAGACCGAGCGAATGATTTTCGATAGCGAGGAAGCCTTACTTGAAAAGTTAGTTTCTGGTAATCATGCGTACCGAAAAGTGAGGGAACTCATAACCTTCAAAGATCTAGTGGA
>MNZT01000025.1 GCA_001873755.1 Candidatus Wirthbacteria bacterium CG2_30_54_11
TATCCCAGATACCGATGCAGGGAATCCGATTAACGAATCTAAATACTGTGATGCGATATTTGCCTGTTTTTCTTTGCTGATTTCGGCCTGGCTAATTTTTGTTTTACTAGTTAAGGAATTGATATATTCACCAATTGTTGTATACAGTTCAATTTTATTGCTTGTCCTTTCAGCCCATTCAAATCTTAAGAACTCGTGCAATTTCCCACATTCTCGCTCACATTCAAAATCACCATCACCAGAAATGATAACTAGATCTTCATTGGTATTCAGTGCTAAAACCTGTTCCCAAATAATTGCGTCACCAAACGACCTATTATTCTTGCGAGGAGGATTACCAATAAGAGTACGATAATAGCCCTTTTGCAGGATATCATCAGTTGTATTCTGCAGCGTGGCCATGCTAAAAATTTTGTCGAGTTTAGTATTAATTCTACTTCGTGGGTTTGTCACTTTTGAAAGATATTGTTTTTTTGTCGAATCTAGTGCAGCCTTCAAAGAATTTCTTAACTTTTTTATTCTACTTTCTATTGCCTCTCTGTTTAAAAAACCAGGGAGTTTAATATCACCAGAAAAATTTTTATAGTGTACTTCAAATGCAGTTAGTACCTCATTGATAACAGTCGGGACCTACGGGCTACACGCCCGTAGTCCTCATCCTGTTCTAATAGATTTATCACGAATAAATTCATCACGTACTTGCGCCGGAAGAATGATATTAATAGTTTTTTCGGATTGTAAACGAATTAGCTCCTTCAGCAGTCTTTCAGGGTGGTCTGGTTTTCGATAGAAATTCAGATAGATATTCGTATCTATTATTACTCTTTTCATACACTCACCTCCACCACCTTCATCGTATCATTCCCAAAAATATCCACCACCTTGATCGCAATCTTGCGCCGACCAGTAGGTAGTTCCTTGGCGATACTCGTGAGTTCGAGGTCACGGTTCTTCTTGGTACGGAACGACTGCCACTCATTCTCAAAAATGTAGTCACCGGACCATACCGACTCATAGGCATCGAAGTTCATCTGGGTCGGATCGATGCTGCCATCCAGACGTTGCTGCACACCTGTTTCCTTTTTCAGGACGCGGATCGTCTCCTGCTTGCTTTCCCAGTCGAAGTCGACCGCCCAGTAGTCGATCCAGTCTGTCCAGGACTTGGTTAGCAGTTCACGAGAGGCGATTCCGCTAGCATCCATCGTTACCTTGATGATCTGTCCATTATCAACTGCTAGTTTGCTCTTACCTTTGGTTAGTGTTGATTCAATCTGTTTGACAGTCTCCTGTGTATAGAACACTGAGAAATCGGTCAATTCAATAGCGACCTTGTTCCCGGCGATGTGAGGTTTGATTTCCAGATAGCAAACATCATAAAACGTCACCTGATTTTTTCCGACCGCACGTTTATCAAAGACATCAGGCGATATATACCGAAGTGCGAGATCAACACCACGATCCCGAGCTTCCTCCTGAACATGAGGGAACAGTCCCATTTCGTACTCAAAAGCGATGATGTCAGCCTTGGTGATCTTCTTCTCGATACACTCCTCGATCACCGCTTCGACGTAAAGCCTCGTGACCGGCAGATCAATCGGGCCGATGGCTACCAGTCGTCCTGCCTTCTTGCCATGAAATGTCCGGAAGTCTGTCACAGCATCAGCCTTGTACGCCTTCAGGATCAGGTCGATAAAGTCTCGCTCCTTCTGCTCAATCTGCTGGCGCTTCTGCTCGTCACGCAGGCTTGGATTGACACCGATGAAGTGCTGGCGCTCGTATTTACCGAGGTTGAGAATCTCAAAGGCGCGATAAGGCTTGCCAGCTGCTTTCAATTCCCGCTGTATCCCCAGCATCCGCTTGCGGGTAGTATGGATGGCAAATTTGCCAATATCCGACCCGATCCACTTGCGACCAAATTTCTCTGCGACGGCACATGTGGTGCCGGAACCCATGAAGAAGTCAGCAACCAAATCACCTTCGTTTGAGGAGGATTTGATGAGTCTCTCAAATAATTTCTCTGGTTTCTGAGTTGGATATCCAATATGTTCCGGAAGTGCATGGAATACTTGGACGACATTGTTTTCTTTCCTATCAAGCCATGTCCAAACATCATCAGCCTTCCTCCCCTCGTCAGCATAATAACGAGTTGCGTTATTATTTCCTGACATTCGGTATTTTCTTCCATCCGCATCCAAATTCGGGTAAATACTTTCATCCTTTACGAGGAGGCGCACTTGATTAAAGAGGTTTGAGCCTGCTTCTTTGACATACACAAGTATATTGTCGTGCTTCTTTGCGAAACCTTTCACAGGAGCCGTCCCTGCTTGGTAGTGCCATATGATTTCGTTCAGGAAACAATCCTTGCCGAATATCTCATCAAGAATTATGCGAAGGTAACTACACAGTCGCCAATCACAATGGACATAAATACTTCCATCATCTGCTAGCAAATCTCTCATTAGTGAAAGTCGTTCATATATCATGGCAATGAAGCTGTCGGATCCCTTGCCCCAGGTATCACGATAGGCTAGTTCTTCCAGGACGGTAGGCTCTTTGGTCAGGGTGTTATCGTCTCCAATCTCTATGTCCATATGGAAATCGGCGCCGACATCAAATGGCGGGTCGATGTAGATGAGCTTGATGCCGCCCTGTTTCTCGATCTCCTCTCTCATTGGGCCATTTTTTAGGCTACTAAGGATCAGCTTATTGTCACCCCAAATCAATTTATTCGTCCAGCCGCTCTGCTGACGGCCTCGCGTGTCGGTGGCAAACAGCGTAGTCTGGACCCCCCTACCCCCCTTGGCAAGGGGAAAATCCTCACGCGGCTCATCCACTTGCTCGATGACCTGAAACGGTAGGACGACATTGCAGATCTCGTTGGTTTTGCCATTCCAGACCAGCTCTACCTCGCGTTTGTCCTCGAACAGGAGAAAGCGGTATTTGTCGGGTAATGGTTTTCCTTCGTCGAGCAGACGGCGGATCTCTCTGAGTTCACTATCAGCAAGTGGCAGCATGTCAGACTCCGTGGTTGATTTTCGCCGTCATTATACGGCTTTCGTTCATGGCTCAGCAAACAACAACCGAAGCTAGCCGGGTTGAAGCACGAAATCTACCTGATCGCTCGCGCCTCTTCAATTCCAGACCAGGGAGTCACCTGTTCCCGAAGCAACCGCAGCACCAAAATACATTTCAAAAGAAGGATGCCCGACCCACAGCTCTGCTTCCTCGCGCACCCGTTTGATCAGCTGGGCGTCCAGCAGCGAAGCCATTCTGAGATCAGGAATGCCTGATTGCCTGGTCCCGAACACCTCACCCGGGCCGCGCAGCTTCAGGTCTTCCTCGGACAGCTGAAACCCATCCTGGCAACGGACCATGGCCCTCAAGCGCTGCTCGGATTCCGGTGCTGTGGTCGTGGCGAACAGGAAGCAGTAGGACTGTTCGGCGCCCCGGCCGACCCGGCCCCGGAACTGGTGCAGCTGAGCCAGGCCGAACCGTTCAGCCCCCTCGATGAGCATCACCGAAGCATTGGGGATATCAACCCCGACCTCCACAACTGAAGTGCTGACCAGCATCTGGTACTCTCCGGCCCTGAACGCCTGAATGACCGCATCCTTATCTTTTGACTTCATGCGTCCGTGGAGCAGACCCAGCCGATAGTTTTTGAAAGCCCCCTGCTGCAGCAGCTCATGCTCCTCGGTCGCCGCTTTGACTTCCAAAACCTCTGACTCTTCGACCAACGGGCAGATGACAAACGCCTGACGGCCGGAGTCGAGCTGCTTTTTCACGAACTCATGCACACGTGTCCGGTTGGAGGCATAGACGACTTCGGTCAGTATCGGTTTGCGCCCTTTTGGCATTTCATCTAGGATACTGAGCTCAAGATCGCCGAACAGAGCCAAAGCCAGTGAACGAGGTATCGGAGTCGCGGTCATCACCAGGACGTCCGGCGCAGCCCCCTTGCGCATGAGGGCCTTCCGTTGCTCGACGCCGAACCGGTGCTGTTCGTCGATGACCACGAGGGCAAGTGACTGGTACACCACGTCATCCTGGATCAAGGCATGCGTGCCTACGACGATGTTCACTTCTCCGGATTTGATAATTTTCAAGAGATCCGGTCTGCTGATATCTTCGCCATCGCGGCCGGACAAAAGTGCCCGTGAACCGGTGAGGAGCGCGATCGAAAGCTTATGTTTTTTCAAAAGAGAAACCAGACTGCGATAGTGCTGCTCCGCCAGAATTTCGGTCGGAGCCATGAGGGCGCTCTGCGCCCCTTGAGCGGCGGCATTCAACAGCCCGGCCGCCGCCACCACAGTCTTGCCCGAACCCACATCTCCCTCCAAGAGCCTGCTCATGGGTGAAGGGCTTCTGATATCTTCTAGTATTTCCCTGATCGACCTTCTCTGACATTCGGTCAGGTCGAAAGGCAACGCAGCACGAAATGTCTTCAGCGCTTCCGTCTGAATGGTCATAGGGACGGCTTTACGGCTGCTCTTCCACTCACTTTTCCTCAGGAGCGCCCTCAGCTGCCAGAAGAACAGTTCGTCAAACCCGAGCCGTTCACGCGCTCTGGCCAGCTGCTTCTGGTTTCCGGGGAAATGCACCTGCTCCAGTGCTTCCCGGATGCCCAGCAGTTTCTGACGGGCTAAAAGTTCTGCCGGCTGACGCTCCTCTACCAGATTCAGCGTATGATCAAGAGCTGTCCGTATTTTGGTGCGGAGCCACTTGGAGGTGACACCTTCGGTTTCGGCATAAATCGGAATGATCCGCCCGACATGGAGCGATCCTGCCCCGGCAGGTTTGGAAGTATCGTCGGTATCTGCCTTTGGGACCGGCTCGAACGAAGGATTATTGAATGACAATACACCGCGGAACACTTCTACCTTGCCGGAGACCAGCAGGTCAGTCCCTTCTTTCAGCTGATCCTTCAGGTACGGCTGATTGAACCAGACGAGGTGCAGGACACCCGTCGGATCAACGACCGTGGCCTTCAGCATCCTGAGGCCTCCCCGGCTGTTCGACTGTTCCACATGCCACAGAGTCCCCTTCACTGTCTGCTGAGCACCAGAACGGAGTGAACGGATAGGCACGATCTCGCTGAAATCATCATACCGGCGCGGGAAGTGAAAAATGAAATCCCTGACCGACCGTATGTTCAGTTTTGCCAGCTTGTCCTTCTGCCGATCGCCGATGCCTGTGATGCGGTCGACCGGATCATCCAATATCAATGGTGCTGCCATCCGATCTGCTTAAAAATTCTGTCCGGCCAGCATGGGTGCGATCATACTCATGACCAGAATTACGGTCAGAATGATCCAGATCCAGCGATATTTTTTCTGCAGTTTATGAGATTGGGACATACATTCTCCTAGATATAACTTTTGAGTAGATCGTTCATGAGAGTAAAACCGGCGCCGGCGCCGGAAGGATGACCGAACACAGCTGAGCTGGCAGCGAACCAGTTGGCTCCGGAGTCGACAGCGGCTTTCAAGGTCGCCGGATTGACCCCGATATCGACCATGATATCGATATCCTTGCCTGCCTTACAGGCACGAATAACTTTTACCTTGTTCAGGCAATCGAGATCCATTCCCTGACCCGCTTTGCCGACCTTGCCGGTGGCTACCAGCACCATGTCGAGGCCGGGAAGAAACGGCTCCAGTGCTTTCAGGTCGGCCGTGGGCCCGTCGATGGCGACCCCTGTCTGTACCCCGAGGTCAGAAAGCTGAATCAGCATGGTTTCCAAACTTCCCCTTGCGCCTCCCCACTCCTTGAAATTCTCCAGATGAACGATGACGAGATCTGCTCCGGCGTCTGCGCAGACGACTGCCTGCGAGGCGGGATCAGAGACCATGAGATGGCAGTCGACAAATTCGGTATAGCGCCTGCAGACATCCCGGACCATTTTTTCCCCAAAGGTGATCTGGGGCACGAACTGCCCGTCCATGATATCGAGATGTATATGCTCACAGCCGGCTCGTGCGAGCTCATCAATAGACTCGCCCATGCTCATGAAGTCGCCGGCGATGATGGAAGGACAGATTCTGTAAGAACGCGAAGTATCAGTCACCGCAGCCTCATGACTATTTGACGAAATGGTGGCCATGGCGCCGGAGGAACCTGTTGACCTGGGCCATGGTCGGGATGCCCCGACGGCCGCCGAGGTGCCGGCACTTGAGAGCGGCGACCGCATTGGCAAAGACGCATGCTTTGTCGAGACCCCATGATTGAGTGAGGGCATAGGCAAAGGCGCCATGGAACACATCGCCTGCTCCCAGAGTATCTACCACCTTGACCTTGAAGGCTGGCAGAAACGCGTCATTTCTGGCGGTGACGAGCAGGCTGCCCCGTTCGCCGCAGGTGACGACGACGGCCTCTGCGCCATTTTTCAAAACCTTACGCGCCCCCTTGATCAGGTCCTTCTCACCGGTGAATTTCTCGATGAACGCGATCGGCAGGACAGGATAACTGACCAGGCTGAGGATCTCCTTGATCTCTTTGTCCACTCTGGTCGAAGGGTCGAACACACAGGGGATGCCCCGGCGTTTGGCGATTGTTGCAGCTTTGATCCCTGCCGTGATCTCATGCCGGTCTATGACCAGAGCCCGGCAGCGTTCGATCTCATCGCAGGCCTGCTGTTCGAGCTGATAGCCGTTCCAGTGCCGGTTGAAATTGATGAACATAGTCCGGCTGCCGGTAGACTGTGAAGTGAAGGAGAACGCGTACTGGGAAAGCACGTCGTGGTACACCCGTACCTGAGAAGTGTCGATGCCCTCATTTTTCAAACTTTCCAGGATCTTTTCACCGAAATAATCGAGTCCCAGATGGCCCATGAACGTGACCGAAGCTCCGAGCCGGCGCGCCGCGACCACTCCTGTGGCTGCCGATCCCCCGGCCTGCCAGTCGCACTCATTGAGCTCCAGCTTGGTATCTTCTTTTGGGTACTCACTGCCCAGGCCGACCAGATCGATGATGCACAGACCGAGCCCTACGATATCAAATCCTGCTGCTTTCTTTGCCACTGCTGCTCCTTTTGGGTACGCGCTCCGGTGACTTATTTCTTGGCCCAGTCCTGCATGAATTTCTCGATGCCTGCATCGGTCAGCGGATGCCTGATCATCTGCTTGAGCACTTTGTACGGTATGGTCGCGATATCGGCACCCACCAGGGCTGAATCAGTGACATGACGGGTGTGCCGGATGCTCGCGGAGATGATCTGCGTCTCGAAGCCATAGACATCCATGATATCCATGATCTCTGCGAGAACTGCCATGCCGTCCTGCCCCATGTCGTCAATGCGCCCGATAAAGGGGCTGGCATAGGTAGCTCCGGCCTGGGCCACCATGAGAGCCTGATTGGCAGAAAAAATCAGCGTGGCATTGGTAGCGATGTCTTTCTGGGACAGCTGGTAAATGGCTTCAAGTCCGTCTTCGGTGGTGGGGATTTTGATGACGACGTTCTCGTGCCATTTGGAGATCTTTTCTCCTTCCTTGACCATCTCTTTGGCCTTCAGGCTGATGACTTCGGCGCTCACCGGGCCGTCGATGTAACTGCAGATCGTCTGAATCGTGGTCTTGAAGTCCGCTCCGGTCTCTTTGGCCATAAGCGACGGATTGGTCGTCACGCCGCTGACCACTCCCCATTTGGAGACGGCTTTGATCTCGTCGAGATTGGCGGTGTCGATAAATAGCTGCATAACAGCTCCCAGAAATAAAAAATTAATTTCAGGCTTCCCTGCAGCCAGACTAGGCGTATACTATCACAATTCCCACGTTTTGGTTATTGCTTTCTCGGGCAGGATACCAGCCGTAAGTCTTTTCCAGTCAAGAGATGAGCCTCAAAAGTAGTG
>MNZT01000127.1 GCA_001873755.1 Candidatus Wirthbacteria bacterium CG2_30_54_11
CGCCAAAAATGGAGACTGGAAAATCTGCTACGGGCAGAAAACCTGGCTTCCGGAATAGTCGAAGACTGGCTGGAATTCTGCCTGTCGGTCGGCGCGTATCCGGAACCAGAAATGATGGCAGGGTCAACCGCCACTCTGGCCTCAGGCAGCGAGCGATGGCATGAAAACCTGCCTGACACGAAGATCGTCGAAGAACTGAAGGACATATTCCGCAGAGTATTCGAAAAACATGGTATGGCAGATCGATTACCGGAACACTGGACACCCCCCTATTTCATCCAGCCTTGTGTGATGAAAGGTCGCACTTTTTATGTTTCTCCCGGGGGAGAGCTCAGCGTGTGTCCATCTCAAAGTTCAAGTATAGGTAATTACTATCAGGACAAACCGGAGGGGATAGTAGCACATCCCCTGCTCCTGGCCAGAATGATCCTCCAGCATAACAGTCAGTATCTCCTGAGCGAACCCTGCGGCACCTGCCGGGCAATCACTGTCTGCCGGGGCGGCTGCCGACCGGGAGTAGAAATGGTCACCCGGAATCCATTCTCCGGCGCCCCAAATTGCGGATTCTATCAACCGACAGAACAGGCACTTGGTCGGGTTGGAAATGCATTGGCTGCACTGCAGACGCGAAAATATCGTGACACGAGGGCTTGGTTACAGCCATAACTTGCAGAGTACTCATGGACTATCCGGCAAACATACACGATGACGTACCTCATCATCCGCATACGAAGCGACATTCTTTATCGCGTTATCCTCGAGTGCGGTCGTTTGCTGCTACCCAGCAGATCAAAGAACGCAGGACTCTACGGGATGAGATTGCACTAATTGCTAATGAACAAACAACAGAAATTTCCAATGCTATCTCCCTGCTTGATGATCTCCTCCGAACCAGCGATCGAAAAGCCACAAGACAGCTAAGACTATTTGTCTCCCTTTCTCAGACAATAATTACGGTACTTTCTCACCCGGAAACAGCCGGATCATTATTGAGCAATCGACTGCTGTACCAGACTTTTTCAGATATATCCCGCACAATCCGTGACCGACCAGACGAGCATTCTGAGGCAGCTCGATCGGCAGTCGCTATCATCAGCAGTCAACTTCTCAATATCGGAATCTCCCTGGCCGCTCATCAGCTCGAATCCCCACTTGACGCTATTGACGCCGAAACACCCGTCGTCAAGCTTGCTCATCTTTCTGCAGAAACAGGAAACGAGGTCTTCATAGCTCGAGACGATGTCCTCCCCGGCGGCAGCGGCAAAGACAGGGTAGCGCTCGCTCTGATAGAGGATGCAGAACAAAAAGGACGTCTCCATCCGGGAGATACCATCGTGGAGGCTACGGCCGGCAGTCTGGGCTACGGGCTCCTGCTGGTCTGTGCCGCCAAAGGCTACAAGCTGCAGGTCGTGATGCCGGAAAAGATCGCTGAAACCAAGGGTCAAGGTCTACGGATGTATGGAGCTGAGATCATCACGGTACCGGGGAAGATGGATGAGGCGATAGAAAAAGCAATAGAAATAGGAAAACAATCAGGATTCTGTCATCTCGATGAATACAATAACCCAATCACGGTAGAAGCGAATTACCGGATGGCCGGTGCCCGACTCTGGGAAGCGATGGGGGGACAGATTGACGTCTTTATCATGGGAAGAGGAAGCGGCGGCACGCTGCTCGGTATCGGTCGTTATCTGAAGGAAAAGAACCCCGACCTTGTCGTCATATCAGCAGAACCATCCCGGAAACTGGAAGGCAAAGGAAATATTCAGGCAGGGATTGGAGCACTCGTTCCCACTGCCTGGGATGAGGAACTTGATGCACTCATCACGCAAACGCAATACGTCACTGATGAAGCGTCAGTGGCTGGAGTATACCTCCTCAGCCAGGAATCTGTATTCGGTGGTCTCACCTCCGGGACCAATGCCGTCATCGCTGCCCTGATCGCACATCAACGAGCCGGAAAAGGACTATCTATCCTGACCATCAATCCTGATGGATTTGATCGTAACGCCATTACTATCGCGGGATTCGAAAAACGTCATGTACCGATGATGTCTCTGGGAAGGCGTCTGGCCGAAAAGCTAAAAGATAGTCCTGACTCGTTAATCACCCTAGATAATCAACAGCATTCGATCATTGGACATTGTCTAACGGATAAAGAATAACTTTTCACAATCTGCAGAGCATGACCGACCCTAAGCTGACATCTGCCCCGGAAGAACAGGAACGCCCACCTATCGAGCGTTCCGCTATTGCAGCCGAGATCCGGCACCGGCTTGACGCTCTGCCTGTCGATGAGCAGGAACGAGTCTATTTCCAACGGTTGCTCGAGCATAGACTGGAAGGGAACCACAATCTCAAAATACCAGATCGACTTTGGGAACCTGAGTATGCCCGCCTTCCTGAGCAGACCGATGTACTTTTTTATTATCCGCCTCTCACCGAGAGGCCCCTGACCCGCAACTCAAAAGGCGGCACCGGCCCCGCCAATCTCCTCCTGCTCGGGGGAGCGCTGGAACGGGAAGGGTATGAATCCATCGTCGTGGAAGGAGAGTACAGCGGGATCTCGCTTGACCAGTTCCTCGAGGTAGTCCGAAAGACGAAACCAAAGCATGTCTGCCTCTCACTTACCTGGGGATCTGCGGAAAATGGATATCAAACAGCAAAAGCGATCAAAGCTCTGTATCCTGGCATCATCATATCAGCCGGTGGGCCACAGACCCACGGCCTCTCCGAAAAGATACTGGCGCTTGAGCCTGCTATCGACTTCGTCGTGGAAGGAAGTGGAGAAACAGCAACAGTGCGGATACAACAGGCGATCAGCCACGGATGCAGTCGGCCAGAAGATATCTCAGCACAGATCGGTGACCTGCCAGGTGTCTACTCAAGATTCCATACACCGGGAGAAGCTACCAGCAATGATCCCGCAGAGATCGTCGATACTCCTTGCATGGGGTACGATAAGGTATTCTTTGGTCTGCAGAACGATCCCCGTTCCCAGATACTCGTCCAAGTGCTGGACAGTCATGGATGTACGACCACCCCGGCCTGCACTATGTGCGGAGAAAGCGCCCGGCGGGAAGCTCCGAGACCGGGCGATCCCCCCCATATCCAGTACCGCCAGCCGGAACTCCTGATCCGCGACATGAAAAATGCGCTTGAGTCGCTCCCTTCGGATAGCAGAATTCTATACTATGGGCTGGGACAAAACGGTTTTGCACGTGAAGGATTTGGTCGATGGATCATCAATCTGCTCGAATTGATATACCAGACGAATAATCAACGAGCACTCCAAAAGAATCCTTACGAAGTGATAGTCATCACTACGCCGATGGAGATCGCGCAAAAAAACAGACTGGATCTGGAACGCCTCCATATACCTGACCATTTGAAAGCCACCTACGAGATGGTAATCCGGGAAAGTTGCTGTACTACACCTCTGCAATTATTTAGAGCCTTGGGCGGCACCATGGTCTTCGTTGGATATGAAAGTAAACACGCATCGATGACAAGCCTGCTCGGAAAACCAGGCGGAAGATCGGATACCTGGCAGAGGATATCAACATTCGCACGTGAAGTCTGCGCTGAAGCAGATATCCAGATGTGGGCCGGACTTATTACATTGGGTCCTTTCACCACTCTGGAAGAATACGAGGAGACCATTGATCTCATTACAGAATTCAACACGGACACAGATGAACATTTTTCTATACCAATGCGTCAATTATTAGCTGATTTGGAAATATTCCCAGGTACTGCCCTCGATAGAAGTTTTGATCCCGGCAATCCATATTTCGTGCCCGTTTCCGAAAGAGAAAGCAAAAAATCGGATTATCTGAACCTGCTGTTGGCGCACTCAAAGCAAACGGGGAACAGGACCTTGTATCGGCTCGAAGATCCAGTCCTGGCCGTCATAGCCCATATCATCCAGCGGCCCATCATCGAAGATTGCATGCGCTCCGGATTGGATACGTTGAGGGACATGTATACGCAAACCCCAGACGAAAATGACGGCGAATATTGGGAACGGCTGAAAAGTCTAGGCTATCCTTACGCCGAACAAAAAAATCCTGCTCAGGTCAAAGAATACACTCGTCAACAGGCAGCTCGACTGAACGGTGACTTTGCCAGAGATGTCATAGAGCAGGTAAAGAAAGTTTTTTCGTCATCATCGAAGAAGGACACGCTGAACGAGTCTATCTCACAACTCATGAATTCATATAGCCCTGGCATGCAGCGAACTTCAAAGTATGAGGAGCTGATCGATACATTCATTCAGACCAACCTCATCACGGTCCACCTCTCCCGGCTGGTGCCTCACGCACGGTAGAATAAAACTGTATTACGAATGGTACCTGTTCTCATCTATGGCCGCAGACTTTGGAAATACAAATGTCCGCATGAGCACGAATGACAACATGGCCACCGGGAGCACCATCACCAGACCCGCAAGATATTCATTCACCCCCAGGCGGGTCAGGACCCAGAGTCCGGAGACATTGATACAGTAGGTCACGACGTACACTCCGAAAAATTTCACGATGAGCCGGTTGTCCTTGTTTTTGAAGACCAGGGTACCGGTGGTCTTGAAATTGAAAGCAATCCCGATCACCGTCGAGACCGTAGAGGCCAAGAAAAAACCAAGTCTGAGCCAGATAAGGAAAGCATAGAGCGCATAGCTGAACAGCGTATTCAGCCCGCCCACGATGAGGAAACGGAAAAATTGGCTCCGGATGATAGTTTTGATTTCAGGTATTTTCACGCACATTCCTTTCTAGTATTTCGTACTGCGATCAAACATAGTAATAGTATATGTCACCCTGAGAGAAGGTCTGAGCGGAGTCTGCGTAGTCGAATGACCAAAGTGAACGGATCTGCATTGGTTTTCAGTTCTTCAGGAGATTCTTCAACCGCAGCGGTTTCAGAATGACATTCATTGAAAAAGCCACAAAAGCTTTACCAGGGCAGCTTTTCCGCAATATTATAGTCATAGACATACACGATGTACCTGCCCACATACTTGGTCTCCTGCGGGACGCCCAGCAGGAGCGCAAGATCATCCTTGTTCACCGTCGTGTTCAATTGTTCCACGGTCACGATGAGACAGGTCGAGCCCTGCCAGGCAGACGGAAGATACCAGTCTTCGGAGCCCAGCCAGAGGTCAGGCAGTGGGATGCCCGTCTCCAGACCGATCTGACGGACTTTGGTATGGGAATCCGTCAGGATCGTGGTCGCCCCGGCGATCCAGTAAGTCGCATACCCGTACCTGAGGTCACTCTGCTTGAGAAAACTTGCCAGAGAGTCCATGGGGTTGGCATCCGTGGGCGCCATTTCCTCCCCGAATTCGTTGATGACCTGCTGACTTCGGGGATTGGTATAGAGATCAATAGACGAGAGATAAAGAGGACTCAGGAGCGGGATGATGAGAAAGGGGAACAGGTAGGTCCGCTGCAGGAGAAGCTTGTTTTCTAGCCAGCACTCCTGAAAAAACCAGCCAGCCACAATGATGTGAAGCACCAGCTGAAAGATGAAATACCGCAGTGACGAGGTGTCGACGATGACGCGGGTGAACAGGAGGAAATAGACGGTGAGCGCGAGGTTGACCACCGTGTAGATGACCAGAAATTTGAAGTGGGGACTTTTGAGACGCTGAAGGCTGAAGACAAGAGCAACCGGCAGGATGACGATGAAGCCAAAGATGAAAAACTTGCAGAGAAAGATGATGCTCGCCAGTGACACCATGGCGGTCTGGGCGCCCGGCCTGGCTCCCACGAGGTCCAGAATACCGACAAAAAGCATATTGAGATTGGTGATGATGTTCCCGGCAGAGGCAAACCCTTCATTCTCTTTGGCCAGAAAGAGGTGCAGGCCGTTGTTCAGGAAGCTGTAGAGACCATACCCGATCGCCGTACCCGCTCCGAGGATACAGATGTACTTCAGGACAGACCAGATCCGCTTTTTCTCCGGCCGGGTGAGCAGGACCGCGAGGACCAATGACGCGATAAGCGGCAGAGTGAACACTATGACCGGCCGCCTGCCGCCCAGGCTGATGAGCACGGTCAGGATGAAAACAAGAGCGGAAGACAGCAGGGAGAAAAGCTGGAACCTCCTGGAGGTGTGCTTCTCCTCAGAAGGCTCACCCAGCCGCAGCCCTGCCATGACCAGACCCAGGATCAGCAGATACCCGGTCACCATGGAACCGTAGTACCCGTGGCCGAACATATTGAACGAAAAAAAGAACGAGATGCCTGAAAAAACAACCGACAGAACGAGGAGCCTGGCAAACAGACCTAACCCTGCTTTCCGGGTGAACCAGTATAGGACGAGAAACAACGCACCGCAGTTGATGATGCCGGCGACGGCATGGAGGAGAAAGGAATTAGCCATGAACGGGAGAAAGAACAGTGCATACAGCTGATTCTGCAGGACCGGCAGACCATCGACATACAGCCAGCTTTTTGGAAAAAGGCTGCCTGCCTTGAGCATTTCTTCCGCGAAGAGATTGACCCCGGCGCCGTCGCTGTTGAACGATACCCTGCCTACTGTGAACTGGTACCAGGCCAGCATCCCTATCTCAACAAGTACGACTCCCAAAACCATGAACGGAGCGTAGCGGTCGAGAAAGACAATGACCTTCTTCATCAGATCTTCTATGCGCTTTCCTGTCTGCAAAGCCATCTACCTGTGCTCCCGGGTTTCAAAGTTGATGCGCTCTTTTTCCACCACGAGCGGCCGGTTCTGGACTTTGGTATAGATCGAACCGATGTATTCGCCGATGATGCCGATGAAGAACAGCTGGACCGAAGCGAAGAAAAACATGCCGATCACCAGCGGCGCGAGTCCGACTTCGAACCGCTGCCAGAACATGAGTTTATATACGAAATACGCCACCCCGACCAGGCTGAAGATCAGGGACATGACGAATCCGACCAGCGTCGCGAGCCGAAGCGGCACCTTGGAATGATTGGTGATGCCGAGCATGGCCATATCGTAGAGTGTATACAGATTATTTTTGGTAAAACCACGCGTACGGGCCGGCTGAACATACTCCACGGTAGCCCGGGGAAATCCGATGTCGGCGATCAATCCGCGGAAGTACGGGTAGGGATCATGCATATCGCGGATCACATCCATGACCTGTTTGTCGTACAGGCCGAATCCGGTGAAGTTCTTGACCTGTTCCACTTCAGAGAGTCCGGCGATGATCTTGTAGTACAGACGGCGGACAAAGTAAAAGAGAGGAGATTCCTTGCTCCCTTTCTTGACCGCGACCACGATCTTGTAGCCTTCTTCCCACTTTTTCAAGAAATCCACAATCATCTCCGGGGGATCCTGGAGGTCAGCTACCACTGAGATCACGGCATCGCCGCGAGCCTGCAGCAGCCCATGCGAAGGTGAACGGATATGACCGAAATTACGGGCATTGACGATGATCTTCACCCTTTTGTCATCGGCTGCGATCTTTTTCAGGATCTCGACCGTACGGTCAGTGGAACAGTTGTCGATGAAGAGGTGCTCGTAGTCATACTGCGGCAGCCCTGCGAACACTGCCGTGACCTGACGGTGCAGCTCCTCGACATTTTCTTCCTCGTTGTAGCACGCCGTCATGATGGAGATCAGTTTCTTTGCCATGTGTTGATCCTGAGAAAAAAAAGGAAAAGAATGTGTCATCCCTGCGGAGGCAGGGATCAACTGAACCACTAGACAAGACTACAAAGGGAGTCAGGGGATTCCTGCCTTCGCAGGAATGCCTGTTAAAGGGAAAAGTCAAGAAGCAGACATCGAGGGCGAGAGCAAATCCATCTGCTGAGCCAGGATAGTTGGATCATACGA
>MNZT01000027.1 GCA_001873755.1 Candidatus Wirthbacteria bacterium CG2_30_54_11
TGCTGACCGAAACAGATAACTGGGAGCATAACGTACCTGCTGAAATTCGTTTGCGGGTTAACGGGTTATTACACTGAGCGAAGTCGTCAGAGGAGTCGAAGTGTTAACGGGTTCACGGGTTATCAACCTCGACTTTGCCCCGGGACCACTATCCTGAGCGAAGTCGAACGGACCTGTCTCCCCCTAGTCTAGCGGAAAACAGGCAAAACACAACTCGTGACGACTGAGAAGAAAACCCCCTTTGGTTCCCCCTTGTCAGGGGGACAATATAAAAACTCCCCTGACAAGGGGAGATGCACCCGTCACTGGAAAGGGTGTAGAGGGGTTAATCAGGATCGATCATCGTCAAAAAGTATCGATGTATCCGGCTATCCTCCGTCAGCTCAGGATGGAACGAGGTCGCCAGCAGATTACCCTGTTTCGCAGCAACTATCTTGCCATCAGGTAAAGTAGAAAGGATCTGGACTTCAGTCCCGACCGCCTCGATGATCGGCGCCCGGATGAAGATCGCTGGGAATAAGGCATTTAGCTCTTCGCCAAGGACCCGGTTGATCTCCGTGATGGCGATGTCCTGCTCAAAGCTGTCCCTCTGCCGGCCGAACGCATTGCGCGTCACCGTGATATCCATCACCTTCAGGATCGGCTGGTCGCACCCGACCTCGGAGGCCAGAAAAATCATGCCGGCGCAAGTGCCCCAGACCGGCTTACCGGCAGCGATGAACGAACGGATACTGTCCAGCAGTCCATACGAAGCCGCCAGTTTGCCGATGGTCGTGCTCTCCCCGCCGGGCATGATCAAGCCTTCCACCTGATCGAGCTCCTCTGGAGTACGGATCTCCCGTGCATCCACACGAAGCGAATAGAGCATTTCGATATGCTCACGAAATGCTCCCTGAAGCGCGAGGACGCCGATGCGCGGAGCGGTTTGAATGATCCGTTTGGTCATATACATAGGTGTGTATAGGTGAAACCGTAGAACCGTTGCACTGCAACGGCCCTACAATACTGATCAGATCTACAGAGACGCGATCAATCGCGTTCCTACAAAACCCGTTAACCCGCGAACCCGTCAACGGATCTGGTATTATTACCATCCCCTCTTGGCCATGACCTGATCTGCCGGAATCTGACTGATCTCCAGGCCCGGCATGGCAGAGCCCAGACCCGTGCTGACCTTGGCCAGCACCTTGGCATCGCGAAAATGCGTGGTTGCCTCCACGATGGCACGAGCGCGCTTCTTTGGATCATCCGACTTGAAGATACCGCTTCCCACGAACACTCCATCGACGCCAAGCTGCATCATCAGCGCGGCATCAGCCGGTGTAGCAATGCCGCCGGCTGCGAAATTGACCACCGGCAGTTTGCCCTCTTTGGCCACCTGCTTGACCAGTTCTGCCGGCGCCGCGATCGATTTGGCATACGCCATGAGCTCATCTTCCTGCATGGAGGTGAGCCGACGTATTTCACCAAGCACCGTGCGGGCATGACGAACCGCCTCGACGACATTTCCGGTGCCGGCTTCCCCCTTGGTGCGGATCATGGCCGCACCCTCGCCTATGCGCCTCAGCGCCTCCCCCAGGTCGCGGCAGCCGCAGACGAACGGCACATTGAAATCGTACTTATTGATATGATTGGCCTCGTCGGCCGGGGTGAGGACTTCGCTCTCGTCGATGTAGTCGACACCGAGGGATTCCAGAATTTGTGCTTCGACAAAATGTCCGATCCGGCATTTGGCCATCACCGGGATAGTGACCGACTCCATGATGCGGATGATGAGCTCAGGGTCTGACATCCTCGCCACTCCGCCCTGGGCACGGATGTCCGAGGGTACCCGTTCGAGCGCCATGACGGCACAAGCCCCTGCTTCTTCTGCGATTCTGGCATGCTCCACCGTGACCACATCCATGATCACGCCGCCCTTCAGCATCTGTGCCAGTCCTGATTTGAGGGTAAAGCTCTGTACTTCCTTCTTCATGTAATGCTCCCGATCGTAAAATAGGAAAACATCTGATCTCTCTAGTTTCAGATCAGATGCTATGGTACGGATTATGTGGACTGCTGTCCAGATGCGTTTTTGATAAACGTGTGCACGTCATCCTGAGTGGCGGCATCCAGAACGAACGGATCTGCATTTCTGAGTATCAGAAGATTCTTCCCCGCCTCAGGCGGGTCAGAATGACACATTATTTCCCGATCCTCTCCTGGATCACGTTCAGCATTTCCATGGGCGTGATATCGGCTTTGACCAGGTAGTTGATGGCGCCGAGCGACAAACCTTTTTCAACCACAGAATCCTGCCCGAGGTTGGAGAGGATGATACAGGGTATATCCTTCTTGGTCGGTTCCTTTTTGATCAATTCCAGAAGTTCGAGCCCGTTCATGCGCGGCAGCATGATATCGAGAAGCGCCAGGCTGTAATTGTTGGTCAGCACTTTTTCCCGGCCTTCCAGTCCGTCCACTGCCACATCCACCGCGTAGCCCGCCATTTCGAGCTGCTTTTGATACAATTCCCGGATGAAGAGGTCATCCTCCACGATGAGGATGCGTTTGCGTTTGTCTTCCACTTTTACATTGAGCGAATTGGCCAGTGCCTGCATCTGAGGCAGGAGCTCCCCCGTGGCATTGCCTACAGGGGCAGCTGGTATGGGCGCTTCGACGGCCGCTTCTATCTTTTTGCCGCAGCGCGGACAGAATTTGAAATCCTGCGCATCAGGGACCTGATACCCGCATCCCGTACAAAACATAGTGGCCTCAGAGGATAGAAGTGATCCGCACCGTCAATATAGTATATCATATTTTGTAATGTAAATCCCCTTCTTGGACGATTTCTCTCTTTCCCTCGGCTGTCTCTACCACCAGAGAACCATGCGGGTCAAGGGAGACGGCCGTACCCTCGACGAGTCCATGATGTGTCGTGATGGCGACTCGGCGGCCCAAAGTGGCGCATGAGCAAGCCAGTTCAACCGACAGGTCGTCCCCCAGGTCAAAGCGTTCCAGAACGTGATAGATCCTCTGCGCTGCAGACTGAAACAGTTGTTTTATATCTACCTCAGCAGAGGTCAGCAGGAACAGAGAACTGGCGGAATCCCTGATCTCCTCTGGAAAAACGGTCTGGTTGCAGTTGATCCCGATCCCGATCGCCAGTGTCGCTTCCCTGCCTTTCCACCGGGTTTCGAAAAGAATTCCTGCAATCTTCAGATCTTCTATGACCACATCGTTCGGCCATTTGACCCGGGCTGCCAGACCAGTCATCTCCTTGACCGCCTCTGACACCTCCCGGGCGCAGGCCAATGTCAGTATCTGCAGGTCCTCGGTCCGACGGGGAAAAGCAAGCAGGGTGAAACTCAGGCTGCCCGGTTCAGAGTACCAGGTCCGTCCTCCCTTGCCTCTTCCTTCGGTCTGCATCTGCGCACAGACAGAATAAGATCCACTCCGCCCGCTGCCTGCCCAGCGAAGCGCCATAGAGTTGGTGGAATCTATCGTCTGGAAAAAATAATACCCTCCCCAGGCCACATCTTCCCCTTCCTGGTTACTGGCTACTGGCTACTGGTTACTGGTTACAAAAAGAGAAGAGGATCTCTCGGGGTCCCGTTTTCGATGATCATGAAATGCAGATGCGGACCCGTACTGCGCCCGGTCGATCCCAGCTGCCCGATGATCTGCCCCTGGCTGACTTCCTGGCCAACCTCGACATAGATCTCATTGAGATGCGCATAGCGGGTCTTGTATCCATTTCCATGGTCGATCTCGACCCGGTTGCCGTATCCATAGTTATCCACCCAGCCGGCAACAACCACGACGCCATCGTCAGCAGCCACCACTGGAGGATAGCTTCGGTTATTGATATCGATCGCGCAGTCGCGGGCGCCGTGCTGTGCACAGTTATTGGTAATTTTACCAGACGTCGGCCAGACGAACTGCCCGCTGCCCACCACTGATCCGACCGGCACCGACGCACTGCTCCGGCTGGACGAGGACGAACCAGAACCGCTTGATTTTGCAATAACTTTAGGCTCAGGTTTTGGCATATTCGGTATCTGGCTGTCTGTGACCGGGACGACCAACTGCTGATCGATAGATAATCTGACCGGAGCGACGAGGTCGTTCTGGGCGATCAGGTCGCCTGCTGAGATACCAAAATTTTCAGCTATGGAATTGATCGTTTCGCCCTCAGTGACCGTATACGCGATCCCCGAAGCGGGAAGGATGGTCAATTTCTGACCTGGCCGGAGCTTTTTGATATCTGCTATCTGATTGGCCCACTCGATAGTCTTCATGGACACCCCGAAATTCGCCGCGATCACGCTCAGTGTATCTCCCGGCTGGACGATGTATTCCTGCGCTCCGACCAGACCCCTCAACGGCGTTGTGGTGACCGGAATATTACTCTTGATGAGGTAGCCACCCTCGATGAACGAAGCGAAGTCATTGGACTCCATGGTACTGCCAAAAGCTACAACGTACCGGGATTCCTGTCCGGAGGCTACCCCGATGGTGCCGTTTTTGAGCAAACCGCTGACGCTGATGATCACCCCGATGGTCAGGACAAAAAGATGCATGGCAAACCGGGTAGACCCCACACTGCTGATAAACAGCTGGAGAAATTTACGCACGGCCACAGTCGGCAGATACATGACCGCAGAGCCGACCCGTATGACTGCCCTGCCCATGACGGCCAGGATATCACGGAGTCTAACCGGTCTGAACAGCACGTCGAAGCGACGGCGAAAGGTCGCCCACAGGCGGCGCACCCGTATCTTCATGGTCATATCGTATCCAGATTGCATAGCGACATACTGTGCAGTATACCGCCGAAAGCTGATTTTTTCAATCTTGACATACCCCGTCATGTCACTCGCGAGTGACGTGACCCCGCCCTCTGATGGGAGGCCGCCTTCAAAGGCGAGCCTCGCCGGAGGCGGGGACAAGGGGAGGGTGCCTCATGATATCCAGAACCCCCTCTCCCCACCTTCCTAGGCGAGGCTCGCCTTCGGCGGCTGGCCTCCCCCACCGAGGGGGAGAAAAACTATTCCAGGCCCCCCGCTCCCCTTGACAATATTCCGCCCCCACCCTATAATCCGGGTTGTCGTTAGCACTCAAACAAAAAGAGTGCTAACTATCCTGGCACTCACGTCAGGAACTGCAGTATCGCACACCGGTCTGCCCCCTAACTCGTTAACTCGTCAACCCGTTAACTTGTAACGCATTGCTTATTTATTAAGGAGGAGTCATAGATGGCTCTCAAACCACTCCAGGACAACCTGCTCGTCAAACCGCTCGAAGGAGAAGAGATGACCGCAGGCGGGATCCTGCTCCCGGACACGGCCAAGGAAAAACCCCAGAAGGGCGAGATCATCGCAGTCGGACCCGGCAAGACCGGTGAAGACGGCAAACGGATCCCCATGGATCCCGCGCTCAAGCCCGGCGTCAAGGTGCTCTTCAAGAAGTACTCGACCACCGAGATCAAAGAGGGCAAGGACGAGTTCTACATCATCGACGAGGACGGCATCCTCGCCATCGTCGAATAATTATCCGCTTAACTCAGGAGCACACGCATGAGTGCAAAACAGATCAAGTACAACGAAGAAGCGCGCCGGGCGCTGCTCGCGGGAGTACAGAAACTCGCCGCCGCGGTCAAGATCACGGTAGGGCCCAAGGGCCGCAATGTCATCCTCGACAAAAAATTCGGCGCCCCCACCATCACCAATGACGGCGTCACCATCGCCAAGGAGATCTCGCTCGAGGATCCGTTCGAGAATCTCGGAGCCCAGCTCGTGCAGGAAGTCGCGACCAAGACCAATGATATCGCCGGCGACGGCACCACCACCGCGACCATCCTTGCGGAAGCCATCATCGTGGAGGGGATCAAGAACGTCACCGCCGGGTCCAACCCCATGCTCATGAAAGCCGGCATCCAGAAGGGCGTCAAGGCGGTCATCGAAGAGCTGAAAAAACAGGCCAAGACCGTCACCACCAAAGAAGAGATCGCCCAGGTAGCCGCCATCTCCGCCGCTGACACCGAGGTCGGCGACCTCATCGCCGATGTCATGGACAAGGTCGGCAAAGACGGCGTCATCACCGTGGAAGAAGGCCAGTCCACCGGTCTGTCGAAGGAATACACCGAAGGTATGCAGTTCGATCGTGGCTATATGTCCGCCTACATGATCACCGACAGCGCCCGTATGGAAGCCGTTCTGGAAAACCCTTCCATCCTCATCACGGACAAAAAGATCACCGCTATCGCCGAGATCCTCCCCACCCTCGAGATGACCGCCAAAGCGGGCAAGCCGCTCGTCATCATCGCTGAGGACATCGAAGGTGAAGCTCTCGCCACCCTCGTGGTCAACAAACTCCGCGGTACCATCTCCGTCCTGGGTATCAAAGCCCCCGGTTTCGGCGACCGCCGCAAAGCCATGCTCGCTGACATCGCCATCCTGACCGGCGGTACCGTCATCACGGAAGAGCTTGGCCGCAAGCTCGACTCCGTCACCATAGCCGACCTCGGCACCGCACGCAAGGTCAAAGCTGACAAAGACAACACCACCCTCGTGGAAGGCAAAGGCGACGCCCAAAAGATCAAGGATCGCATCTCAGAGATCCGGGTCCAGATCGAGGACACCAAGTCTGACTTCGACCGCGAAAAACTCCAGGAACGGCTGGCCAAGCTGGCCGGCGGAGTCGCCGTGATCAAGGTCGGTGCCGCTACAGAAGTCGAGCTCAAAGAACGCAAACACCGCATCGAAGATGCCCTGTCCGCTACCCGCGCCGCCGTGGAAGAAGGCGTGGTACCCGGAGGCGGAGTCGCCCTGGTCAATGCTATCTCTTCCCTGGACAAGGTGCATACCGACAACGACGAAGAAAAAACCTCCATCAACATCCTCCGCCGCGCGCTCGAGGAGCCTCTCCGTCAGATCGCCCAGAACGCCGGCCGTGAAGGCGCCGTCGTGGTCGCCGAAGTGCTCAAGGCCGCCAAGGGCACCGGATATAATGTCCTGACCGGCAAGTTTGAGGATATGATCAAGTCCGGCATCGTGGACCCGACCAAGGTGACCCGTTCTGCCCTCGAGAACGCCGCCTCCGTGGCCGCCATGTTCCTGACCACTGAAGCCATCGTGGTCGACCTCCCGGAAAAAGAGAAGCCCATGGCTCCTCCCATGCCTGAGTATTAATCGCATCTGACAACAGTTCAAAGAAAGAGGCGTTCCGACGTGATGTCAGAACGCCTCTTTTGTATCATGGTATGTATTCGGGGATAAATTCCCCTCTCCTAGTAGGAGAGGGCAGGGTGAGGTTATTTCTCTAAGACCCCAAAACTCACCCAGGAATGCACAACGCCCTCAGCTTCTCTTTGATCTCAATATACCCCTCCCGCGGCCCGAATTCGTCCTCTTGCGCTATGATCTGTGAAAGGAGCTCTGCGGCGAGCCCGGGCAACCTGCTGGGCTCATGTTCCAAGGACCGCAGCATGCTTTCGATATTGGCTACATGCTCCTCGACTTTTCTATCATCAAGAAAGTGTTGCCCACGCTCCTCATGCGCCGCTTCCATGTCTACCCTAGCCCAATTCACCATATCCTGGCTCCTCCCATATAGTTGAACTGGTTACTGGTTACTGGTTACTGGTTACTGGTTACTGGTTACTGGTTACTGGTTACTGGTTACTGGTTACTGGTTACTGGTTACTGGTTACTGGTTACTGGTTACT